>QIFI01000082.1 GCA_003229735.1 Candidatus Anderseniibacteriota bacterium
TCAACCGACATAAATCCGGCCTGGCTCCGTTATCCTCTGTCAGTCTCTAACCCGACTGACATCATTAAATCCGCCCGGCAAAATAACATCATGCTTGGCGACTGGTACAATTTCCCCATCGCCCCCGGTGACTGTGATCTATCATTTTTCGCTTATGACGAATCCGATATTCCTAATGCCGTCCGGGCCAGCCAACACGTCATTAATCTCCCCACCTACCCCACTATGACCGATCAGCAAGTGAAAGAAGTAATAGATTTTATAAAAAACTCATAATCATTTGACTTTAATTTATGAATCTCGACATCCAACCCGTCACCATTAAATCCACCTGGGATGATTTTGTATCTGAATTCAATCCCAACACTTTCCTGCATTCCTGGTCCTGGGGAGAATTTCAACAAGCCGCCGGACAACAAATCGAGCGTCTGGGTATATTCCATAATCATAAATTAGTTGGCATAGCCCTGGTTATTATTGTCGATGCCAAAAGAGGCCGGCATTTTTTGATTCCCCATGGCCCCATAGTCCAATCTCAACAATACTGGCCGGCCCTGACGGCCTTAATCGCCTACCTTAAAAATAAATCCTCAACCTACCAGACTTGTGCCCTTCGCATGGCTCCCTTAATTGAAACCTCCTCGTCAGCCACCGCTAAATTCCGCCAGCTCAACTTCCGGGATGCCCCCCTGCACGTCCATGCCGAGCGCACCTGGATACTTGATATCAATAAAGATGATCAGCAATTATTATCAGACATGCGTAAAACCACCCGCCATGCCATTGCCAAAGCCGTTAAATCAAAAGTCACCGTCAAAATCACCACCGCCTCGGCTTCGCTCACGGATTTCTGGCCCCTCTATCTGCAGACTAAAACCCGCCATCAATTTATCCCTTATTCTCAAGACACCATTACTAAACAATTTAATGTCTTCGCTGATGAAAATTCTGTCTTCCAGGCTACGGCCTTTTATCAAAATAAGCCCGCGGCCGCCGCCATTCTGTTTCAATCCGGATCCACCGTGTTCTATTACCACGGCGCCTCCATTAAACTGCCCGGGTCAGTCCCCGCCGCCCAATTACTCCAGTGGAAATCCATTCAGGAAGCCAAACGCCGCGGTGCCGCCCGCTATAACTTTTGGGGCATAGCCCCCGAAAATCAACCCCAGCATCCCTTCCACGGCATCACCATCTTCAAAACCGGTTTTGGCGGTCGGGCCGTCAACTACCACCACGCCCAGGATTTACCCCTCAACTTATCCTACTGGCGCCTCTATCTCACCGACACCTGGCGCAAACACACCCGCGGATTTTAGTTTTTGACATAATTATCAGCTTCTGCTAACATCTTTCTATTAGTTGTTATTTTCACTCCCTGGGGTTTAGACCCCTCACCCGCCAACCCATAAGGAACCTGCCTATGAATGTTCTGTATTTCATCTGATTGACTCCGGTTTTTGGTTTCCTCTGCCCTCGTTCGAGCCCAGCTAACCTATGCCTCCAACGAGGGCTTTTTCTTTTTACCTCAAAAAACCGCGGCTCGCCAAAGGTGAGCACGCTCTTTTTGAAAAAAAAGCTTCCTATATTAACTGCAACCCCATTTATGGGAATAACTTTGCAAGGCAAGTGGTAAGCATAAGGGTCGACGATAAGGTCACAGAGATGAGTGATAGGATACAAAAGAAAGTAAAAAATCCCGCAACACTTTGGCCGCGGGTGAGGACAGATGCATTGAGTTAGTGGACAGGATCTTAAGATGCGCAGTCGGGTTTGTCTAAAGTTATCACTACAATCAAAACGGTCATAGTGGCGCCTGCCATTGGGATCAGAGAGACAACGGCGCCAACGCCGGGTAGCCCCACATATGCAAATGCCTTGAAGATGATGATGCCGACTATGACGAAACCCAGAAAAAACGCCGCACTTTTTAGAAAGAGCATCATTTGGTTTTCCTCCATTGGTTTAGGTTGACTATTCAAAACAAACCACCCCAAAAAACACGAGTGGAAAGTACAACCATAAATAATATTATAGATGAATGGTCTTGTCAAAACAAGTTTAGTGGATTAAACAACCCCTAGAAATTGATGTGCTCTATGAAGGCGTTTTATACAAAAGAACAACTTGATCAGTGTCTGATTTTTAGTTTTGCTAATCAGACAGCTTCTGGTGGGTGTTTTCTCCACTTTTCATTGACAGTTCATCTATCATAGCTATACTGTAAATATCACGATGAGAGGCCATCCAAAGGGTTTTGTCCCGCGGTAATGCCTCTCTTATTTTTTACCCAATTTCTGCTGCGCATTATTAAGAAAAGTTATGTGAGGCATCATCTTCCGATACAGCGATGAGAACTTACGCTGATCAGGAATAACCAATTTGGCTAATTTATCCTGCTGAATGAAGTAGTCCACTAAACAATGGAAGTCGCCGTCCCCGGTTACGATCACCGCCTTGTCATAATTGTCATACTCAATCATGGCATGGAGCACCAGTTCGGCGTCAACATTACCCTTCACGTGACCACTGGGTAGTACCAGCGTGGGTTTGAAAACAAGGACATAGTCTTGTTGTTGTAAAGTGATGTAGAGCCGTTGATTGGTGTGAATATACCCGATGAACAGATATGCTTTAGTAATCCCATACATATCCCGCAAATACGTCCGGAATTTACTATAATCAAGCGACCAACCTTGCTCCTCAATGGCTTTATAAAGATTCTGGCTATCAATAAAAGCGTAGTTGTTATCTTTCTTCTGCACACTCTATATAGTGCTCTTATTCGCCTATTTTGGCAATTTAAGGCCGTAATTACTCTTTATTCCAAATCCCCGGTGTCCCCGCCGCGCTCACCAATGCCGCCGCTATCCAAAAATACGCGTTAGTCGGAAATATTTCCCAGATATCAATAAAAAACCCCTGCAGGACAAAAGCCGCCAGCACCCCCAACCCCCAGTAACCAACCGTTTGTTTTAAATTTGCCAATCTGTCCGCTGTATTAGCGGATTGAAAACTTGTCCGCTGTATTAGCGGATTGAAAATTACATGTTGCGCTTGCCGCAACATGGCGATATATATCCATCCCATAATCAATAATCCCGCCAATCCCAACTCCACCAGCGTCTTCAGATATTGATTATCAACCAGTGTCGCGTTCTTGGCCAATTGCACCTCCCGCGCCGCCCCCTCGGCTATATCCGCCGTATTGATAGACGTTTTTCTAAAGTTTTGCTCCAGCACATCCCCCAATCCGCGTCCGAATATAGCTTCCTGATTAGTTAAAGGCGCGATTAATCTGGCCATAAATTCCAGCCTCTCCTCATTACTCCCGTAGGTCGGATCAACTATTGTTTTTATGTACACTCCCGCGCTGGTCTGACTCAAGCCAATGATTACCACTATCACCAGCCCTCCGCCCATCAATAATATCTTCTTCAACTTTCGGCCTGACCATGCCGCCCCACTGCCCATCATTCGCCGCCGCGTATATACCAGCCCCATCACCCCTAATGCCGCCACTGCCCCTATCCATACCGCTCGTGAATAAGTTAAAAATATCAATCCCAAAAGTCCCGCTCCGGCCCCTGACCACCAGATTCTATTTCGCCATTTTTTCACCGTCAAAATCATCCCCGCCGCCAGACTTAAACCGATAACCAGATATTCACCAAAAATACTCGGATGTGCCATAATACTGGATACCCGCGGTATCCAATCGGCCCCAATTGGATCATATCTAAGCACCGTACTGCCCGGCACTACCCACCATTGATATCCGGCCAGCACCGCTAATATCCCCAGACCCGCTATAAACCACTTCCCCCACTCTTTCCAGGCCTTATAACTATGCGGCATATACAATATTCCTAAAAACAGCAGGGGATATAATAATATATCTCGGGCTCTAAGCAGCCCCAGCACCGTACTATCCGCCCGCGTCACTCCCGCTAGCACCCAAACACCCAGCACCACTATTGGTAATATCAGACTATTTCTCCGATAAGGTAATTGTTTAACAGCCAGCGGCCAGACAAACCACCTCATGAATAAGGTCAGGATAATAACGTCCTTAACCAGGGTAATACTTCCCAATGTCTGGGTTATCTTCAGCATGGGCAGAATTGGCGCCATAATAATAAATAAACTTACCGCCAGAGTCGAATTAAACCACGTCCACCAGGCCAATACCGCGAACAGCACCAGCCATACTCCGAATTCAATACTGGAAGCAAGACTTACCACCAAAGCTGATGCCGCTAACACCGCCCCCCATTTCCACTCATCTCTCATAGTCGCGCCTTATTTTTCTGCCTAGCAAAATAATGCCGTATTCCCGCCGGTAATATTAACAACATCGCTACCGGTTTCATTAACCGGATAATCCTGGCCTGCCCGACGGTGAAATGTTTGGTCGCGTACACCTCCATACTCTTTAACCACGGCATTGATCTTTTATATCCTATCAATTGCCCAAAACTTGCCCCGCCGCAATGCGTCACCTCGGCTCTTGGCGTATACCACACTTCCCACCCCGCCGCGTCAGCTCGTTTGCAATAATCAACCTCCTCAAACCAAACCCAGAAATCATCATCCAACTCCCCGATCTCCGCCCATAATTTATTCCTAATCAAAAAAGATGCTCCCATCACCTGATCCACCTTCTGCTCCCGCTGATAATCAAATTTTCCACTATCTACTAATCTGCCCAGCTTCAACATCAACAGCACAAACTGCCCAAAAGTAGGAAAATTACGGATTGATGCTTGTACCGCGCCATTGCAATCAAGCAATCTTATTCCCAGCACCCCTGCCTTCGGCCGCCTCTCCAAAACTTCCATCATATTTCCAATCGCCCCCGGCTTTACTTCGGTATCCGGGTTCAACAGCCACACCTGGGGCAGATCATCTCCATGTCGATCTCTAATTCTTTTGAATCCTTCATTATTACCATTCGCGAATCCCAAATTCTTCTCACTTATTATATATCTGACCCGAGGTTCATTAATTGCCTGACCACTCACCACCTTCGCTTTTACCACAGAATTATCCGTGGAAGCATTATCAATTATTATCACTTCATCAATAAAATCCCGCTCCTCTGAAGACAGCGAGACTAACGACTTCAGGCATTTAGCCAGCAAAGATCCCGTATTCCAATTAACTATAATGATGGATATTTTATTCATGCCTGGATAATGATTAGTCTAACCCACTTTGTCAAAATATATTATTGCCGCGACGCTCCCCTCTCCCCACCGGGGAGAGGGTTAGAGTGAGGGGAAAACCGCCGCCGAGAGTATTCGGGCCATTCGGATGTAATTTTGGGATTGAGATCGCCTCAAAAATACAAAAAAATAGGGCGAAGTTTCGCCCCATGTACAAAAACTACATACAAATAGGCATCTTAATTGTTTTTAACAGCGTCCCCTGATTGTGCATTCCCTGCCGGCATTTCTCAATCAACTTCTTTTGTGGATGTCCCACACAGTCAACCCACACCAATAAATCTCCATAAGTCATGTTGCTCCGCCAGGGGATAATGTATGACCTGCCGCATCCTTCTTCATCAACTTTTATGGTTATGGTTGGTTTCAATCGATATTCAGCCCTCTCTCTATCCCTTATCGCCATCACCCGTTTCCGGCACCCCGCGCACATTCCAAAATAAGACATATCAAATAAAATTTCGTCGGTGCTTTTCCACGCCTCCCCATTCAACGGCACAATCACGAACTCGTCGTTAATCCAAATATGGTCAATTTCCACGCCTGTATTCATTCTTTCTCTCCCTAAAAAATGTGGTCAAAGAACCTTTCAAAATATGACAAAACTAATTGTCAGTTAAATATAACATAAATATCCCAATTAGTGGATTAGAAAAAACCATTTTTCTCCTCTCGTAGCAAATCATAACTCCTACTAAAATCAACCAGTCTCCAGTAGTTGCTCACCCGCGATCACTTATGGTTCTGGTGTTGCCGTAACCTCTGGTGCTTCATCATCCACGATAATTACTTTCATGTTATTTTGTCCGGGCAGACCATTCCTGATTTTTCCACTCACGATAGTCGATTGCACATCTTTATAAAAATCATTGCCCAACGTTATGACATCATCTCCAATTAGTGCTGTTATCTCCACTTCATAATCTTCCTTGCCTTCCACTTCATTATCTTCAAGAATACTAACTCCTGGCATCTCTAATTCATCTGTACCCGCCTTAATCACAAACGGTCCAAAAAACTCTAGAGTCCCTTTATAATTTGTTGCCTCGACACTATCCGACCTTCGAGGGTATATATAATTACTCTCAGCATAATATCTATAATCTGGCTTAAATCCAGATCTTGTTCTAACCCCAGCCGGAATACCTAACGCCTTCCCATCGGTAATTCTATACCATATCTCCACATCCTCATCAATAGGTCCATTTCTTAGCCTGGCATATAAATCTGCATAGTCTCCTTCAGAGACTTCTATCGATTCCGTCCGATAAACAGTCTTAAATTCATAATCATCCGTCATCTCATCGTTTTCCTGCACCAGATCAACAAAAATTGTTTCTTTATCTCTACATTGCTGTTCACAGGAACAGTTTAATCTCGACTTCACATTTCTATAAGGATTAGATTTATACCTATTGCACAAAACACCGATAGTTTGCGTCCTTGTGTTCCACTGTCTCCCCGCCATTATATTGCATATTAAATCATCAGCCCCTGGCGGCGCCTCCATCGGCCGGCCATCATTACCCACACTAATCTTCCGACTGCTTAAAGCACAAACCACCTCGCCCTCCTGCTCACATCCGTCGGCACAGGGCAATGGATCTTTTCTTCCAGCATTGCTCGCTCTCTCGCGATCTTGCTGTATTGAATCTAAAGCCGCCGCGCAGGCACCGCTACTAAAACTATCTCCCGCGTTCGTCAACGCTACACAAATTGCCTTTTGTTTATCTGTCGGCTCCCGGCCGGCCAAAATTTCCGAGGCGCACGGCTCCTTTGATCCATGTATTGACGGCCTGTAATCAGCCGTATTTCCCTCCCCTATAATTTTAGTTAGCACATCATTGCTGGCCGGCCCGCATGCCTTGCCTCCCCGCGCCGCCTTCTCCAGCGCCGTCCCCCTCTCAGCCGAATAAAACGGCCTCCTAATACCCTGGGTCTTGTTTATCTCTTGCTCTTGTTCCTTGGGACTTAACTTAACTAAATCTCCCGGCAATACCCCGTCTCCCACTACACTGCCGCTCCCTCCTCTGGTTACTCCCGGTCTCTCTTTATCAGTATTTCTAAAAAACCACTCAAAAGTTCTAAACCCGGTTCTATCTCTCCTCACATAATCCAGCACCAGTCCCGATGACAATACTCTGCTTCCCCCAGGAGTATTATTTATCCCGATTAACCCTATCACCAGACCCAAGCCGATTGCTATAACTGTAATAACCAGGATAACTTTTGTCTGCGGGTCTAATTTTAGTCGGCTCATGGTTAATATATTCTAATAGCTGATTTTGCTAGTGTAGCATAGGTGTTTATGGCTCCACTTATTCTACAAACTCCACGACTAACCAATCAAAACTTCTAATGTCTCCTGGGCACACTTATCCCAACTAAACTCCTGGCTTCGAACTAGCCCCTTCAGAATCAACTTCTCCCTCTCAATAATAGCCCTCTCAATACCCCGGGCCATATCCTCACTGGAATTAGGATCAATCAACACCGCCGCGTCTCCCGTCACCTCCGGCATCGATGATACATTCGAAGTCACCACCGGACATCCACTAGCCATCGCTTCTACCAGCGGCATCCCAAATCCCTCATAAAAAGACGGCAATACAAATACTTCCGCGTTCCTATACAATGCCGGCAGTAGATCATCCGGCACCCGTCCCAGCCTATGAATCTTGTCTCTCTTTATGGATTGATTCACTCGATCAAAAATCGCCTGTTTCAACCATCCATGCGATCCCGCAATTACTAATTCCAACTCCGCGTCATCTATCATTTCAAATGCCTCTATCAATCCCGTAATATTTTTTCGCGGCTGAATCTGCCCTACAAATAAAATAAATTTCTTCGGCAAATTAGGATATTTTTGCTTCAGCTTAACCAGGCTTTTCTCCTTCTCCTCTCCGCTGGACTCACAAAACATCTCATGATCCACTCCATGATGTACCACCCGCACATTCTCCGTCCGCCCATAATACTTGGCAATGTCATCAGCCGTCGCTTGAGACACCGCGATTATTTCATCCGCCTCTCTGGCCGCCTGGGCGCTAAAAGCCCGCAACAGCAGCCAGTCCTTATATCTATATTGCTCCGGATACATATGCACCGCCAGATCATGTATCACCGCCGCCGTCTTCATTTTACCCGGCCTTAAAATCGGCAATTGCTGAATTGGCATAAAAAAAACATCCGGCCGATACCGATATAAATCTATTGGCAGTCGACTCTGCGTCCACCATTTCGGCCACTTGGAAATAACGGTTTGAAAATTGTGACTTGAAAATTGAAAATTCTCGCGATATTCTCCAGGAGTAAAATACATCCAATTAATACTCTGATCCATCCCTGGAAACCTCTTGGCCAATTCATAAGTATACCGGGTCGTCCCATCCGCCCGCCCCGTACTCAAATCCGACACATCAAACCCGATTCTCATATCAGTTTCAATAATATTTGAACTCGTTTCTCCCAACTATGCTCCCGAGCCATACTGATCCTAGCCTGCCCATCACCACTATCATCAATCTGCTCTTCAATTTTCTTAATAAATTCATCCACATCCTTAGCATAACCGATCATCCCTTCATATTCTTTCAATTCCGGCAGTCCACTCACCACCGTCGGCTTCCCGGTCGCCATAAATTCCCAGAATTTTAACGGCCAGCTCGACTCATTATATTTACTCTGACGATAAGGAATTACGCACACATCAAATCCATACACATATTTTGGCACCTCGTGTCTATCAATCGCGCCTAACATTTTAACATTCTTAAGCCCCCTCAACTCATTCAGTTTTTTAGAGTGCTCCACTATCGGCTCTCCAATAAACACCCATGTCCATTCTTTTTTCCTTTTAGCCATCTCAATTAACAAATCAAAATCATATTTATACTCATCCAAGGCCCCCACACTACCAATAATCGGCTGACGCGATCCCGCCAATTCATCAGGCACTATATCAACTTTCTTCCCGAATAATTCCGTATCCCCGGCATTTAATACCAAATGCACATTTGGGTTCTTGTCCTTCTTCATAGCATAAAGCCGCCTCGAAGTCACCGTCACCAGGTCTGCCCGCTTCAATATTTCCCCTTCTTCCTCTTCAACCCGCCTGGGATTTCTATCTACTCCCGCCTGCGCCGCGTGATCATCCACGCAATCATATACCACCTTCGCCTCCTTAAATGCCGACAAATATTCCGCCGCCTCCGTATCATAAATCCACACCACTACTTTAGATTTCTCCCCGAATCCCAGCCACCCGGCTTTTAATAACACCCCATATCTATTAAGCCGGTGATTAAACCCGGCAATCCACTTATACTCTCTCGATCCCGGGATTAAATTCCACTGGCTGATTATATACATACCCGGATATTTTTTCTCCCACCCCAAAATCTTCACCGCGTATTTCCACACCCGATCCGGCCGCCGCCAATTCTTAAATATATATTTAACTGCCCACACCCGAGGCTCCACATATAACACCGGATATTCTTTGGCCATCCGCCGCATAATATGTTGTCTATTAGTCCAGCTCTTATTATCAAAAAAAGCTCCCGCGAAACAGATAATTGATTTATCGGCCTTTTTAATATCCTCTATTTCTCTGTTCATAACTGACCATATGGACGGCATCAAGCCCGTCCGCCGAACCTCTACCGCCAAATACAGCATTAACAATACAAACACCACCAATCTCCACAACCCACTTGGATTAGTCAGCAGCCAGGCCAAGCTTAACGCCAAGGCCGCCAAAAACACCGCCAATTGACGGGTTAGTAATGACACGCCAAATTTCTTATAAGCAATAAACACCATCATCGCGTAAGACACTGTCGCCCCTAAAGTAATCGCCGCCGCCGCCCACAAAATATTTGGATCAGTCATTACCAGCCAACTCAAAATTATCGCCGTCACCCCCATCATCACTCCATACACCATAGCTCGAAGTCGCGGATGATCTGCCGATACAAATACACTACTGGTTCCAATATCCGTCAGCGCGTACAGAAAAAATCCGGCCGTCATCAGCAATATCAACGCCTGGGCCGGCAAATATTCCGCCCCGATTATATAAATTAGTATCTCCGGTGTAAAAAACATTAATACTAAAGCCATCACCAGCATCACCACCAACACCCGTTGCATATTTCTGGCCACCACTCGCTCAAACTCCTCCCGCTGATGAGTAAACAAAGAACTCATCCATGACAAATTAACCTCCGATAAAGCCATAGCTACAATCGTCAACTTTGAACCAAACGTTTGCGCGATATTCAAATATCCCAAATTCACATCAGACAACACCGCTCCCAGGAGCAGAATCGGCAACCTCTGCCAAACTATGAAAAATATCCTCGCCATATACATAAACACTCCGATTCTCATCAAACTTCTCCCATACTTTTTTATATCCGCAATATCCACCCATCCTAAATCTGTTCCTAATTCTCTAATTAACACCCAGGCCAAAAGCCCAATCATAATTCCGGTGGTCACCACCATCCCCCAGAAAAATCCCGCAATTCCCCACCGCCAGGTGGCGTAAGAAAAAATCAACACATTAAGGCTCGCTGTCACTATCTGCACCGCGTAAAGAGCCCCGAATTTTTTCATTCCAGTTAAAGCCGCTCCCAACACATCTTGTAGACCCTGCAATATTAATATCAGAGCGAATACCTGGATAAATACCGCTATATCCGGCCGGCTGTAAATTCCCTCCGCTATAAATTTGGCCCCCGCCAGCAATCCGATTGATAAAGGTATAGTGATTAATTGCCTGACCGCATTAGCCACCATCACCACTTTTCCTATCTCCCGCCGCGCTTTCTGGACCGCGATTTCCCGAATCGCCCCGTCAAAAATACCCAGATGCTGTGATACCCCCACCACCGCTCCAATAGACATCACCAGGCCCACCAGCCCATATTCCCCCTCCGTCAAAATCCTAATTACAATTACGCTCTGCGTAATCCCCAGGGCCGTTGTCACCGCCTTGGTAAACAAAGAAATTACTTGTATTCTAGCTAAATTCATAATCGATTCCGCACCATATCAGCATAACATTCCAGATGCAACTTAATATAATTTTAGTTCGAATTTAAGTTTGACTAAGGCATTCTATTATAATAAACTACACAGTTGTACTTTGGTAAATAAAGATCTCAATTAAAGGAGCTGTCTATGCCACAAATCAATAATGAAGTATGGATTGAACTGGAAACACTACTGAATTATGTTGCCAATGAAAGAGAACAAGATCATGACGGTCCCGGCAGTTGTCCAACTTACAACTCTTATGCCGCACAGGCCATGATTAAAAAGTTGGAAATGGAGAGGAGAAAAACAAAACAATAGGCCTTCTTTGATTTTACACCTTTTATTCATGTTGTTCACTATCCAGTCTTATCCAACGCAAGACCGACCTGAAATAGGGATCGGTTTCCAACCCAAAACCGACCTCAAAAAAGCGCGTGCCGTAGCATGGAGATAATAACCATGAACAACACACGCCACTTAAACATACCCGAAATCAAACACTTACTCACGGCTGCCAAACTCTTAAGTTTTAAGGCCACTAACAAAACTGAAGCCTACGCGTGGATTGAACAATTACTTAGAGCTACCTGTTATTGGGGATTAACTAAAAAAGAACGGGGAGTAGTTAAGGCCTACATTAGAAAAATGACCGGCTACTCTCGCACCCAAACTACTGAGTTGATTCGACGCTACAAAGAGATCGGCCATATCAGGATGAAGAGCTACCGCCGCCACTCATTCAAACGAACTTACACTGACCATGACGTCGCGGTCTTAGCCAAAACTGATACCGCTCATGGTCGACTGAGCGGCCCGGCTACTCGGAAGATTATGACCGACGAATATCATCTATTTAGTGATCCGGAGTATGTTCGCTTAAGTAAAATATCACCGGCTCATATCTATAACTTAAGGAGTAAATATCTCTACCGAGCTACCACTACCAGTTATGTTAAAACTCAAGCTGTCTCGAGAAATATTGGCGAGAGAAGAAAACCTGATCCAGAAGGTCAACCTGGTTTCTTGCGCGTAGACAGCGTTCACGCTGGAGACAGTCGAAATGGCGACAAAGGAGTTTACTACATCAACCTGGTGGATGAAGTTACCCAATGGGAAATTGTCATCTGCGTTGAGACTATCTGTGAGCGACACTTGAAAAATTGTTTGCGGATGGCATTGGTGCTAATACCGTTTAAGGTGTTAGGTATTCACGCCGACAATGGCAGTGAATATATCAATCACTGGATAGCCAGATTATGTGAAAAGATCAGAGCCGAATTAACTAAATCCCGACCCCGTCACTCTAATGACAACGCCTTGGTGGAAACCAAAAATGGATCAGTAATCAGAAAACATCTGGGTCACAATTACATTCCCCGACATCATGCCCGGGATATTAATGCCTGGTGTTTACGTTGGCTGATGCCTTACTTAAACTTTCATCGACCTTGTGGTTTTGCTAAGGAGGTGAGGGTTAACAAATACGGTAAGGTCAAAAAGAAATATCCTAAAGAAAATTATTTCACTCCTTACCAGAAGTTAAAATCACTGCCTAATGGGGAGCAGTATCTGACTCGTGGTATCACCTTTGCCCAGTTGGACAAACAAGGGTACGCTGAAAGTCACACTAAGTTTGCCCGACAGATGAACCAGGCTAAACAAGCTCTTTTTAAACAGATTAACCCTTAATTTTCCAGCTACGGATTACGCTATTTCAGGTCGGTTATTGGATTAGAAAAGACTTGGTGTCAAGGGTGTGGCGTTTCGCGGCGGCGCGGCACAACGCGGCGGCGACACAAAATCCTGCGTCGTCGCTACAGCGCGAACGCATGAAAAAAGAAAGTTTTTCTGATGGGCAGGGGTGGAGGGACGAAGTTAGAGCTCTACTAGAACAGATGGATGAGAGGTCTGCAATACCTCAACTTGTTTTGCCTGTGAGCTCAATGTATTGAAATCCTCTGTCTATCAAGTCACGCATTTTATCAGTTATGGGTTGAACTCGGGTTAGCTCCTTTCTTATTATCCATTTGAATGCTTGGTGCTCATTACTCAGCTTTATAATGGGATCATTGCCCGGATCACAAATATATGCTGCCTCCACTATTTGTACTCCCTTATCTTCGTGCATGTAGTGGTGAACATGGTACGGAGTAATTATCTTAATGTTTAATCCTGACTCTTCTTGTACTTCTCTTCTCAAACCGTACTCAGGGTGCTCACCCCACTCTAAACCTCCACCTACGTTTTCCCAGTAATTGGCTAAGAAAGGTTCATCAACTGCTCGCTGGGCTATTAGCGCTCTGCCCTTGTGGTAGATAAAGGCAGATGTGGCTACTCTTTGAATTTTTTTCATATTCTGATAATAGCATCAGATACCTTTGTTCTGATATTCATGTCTCTAAATTCCGCCCTTCCTTTTTTTGGAGTTGACAATATAATGTTGCAGGTATATGCTGGTGGTACTAAAACCACCCGTCCTAGCTTGCTACGGCGGGTCTTTTTGTGCTTACTACTTAGTAGTTGCTTCAGGTAAAAACCGCTCTACTTCATCTTTTTTTAATAGCGTAATTTCCGAGGCATATCGAATAATACCCATTGATGGTCTGTTATTAAAGCCCACATATTCAACCTTTTTTCCAGCCTCTTTTACTGATTTGACTGCCGGTATTAAATCGTTATCTGAACTTACTAAAATAGCTTTATCAAATTCATTCATGTATGCACCACGAACCATGTCTACGGCCATATGAACATCTACACCCTTTTCGTGATATACGCCATCATTTTTCTGTAAGTGGCCGTACTCTATTCTCCAACTACATTTATGCAGCCAGGCAAATAGGCGTTGTTGATTTGCTCTCATGTCCTGGCTCTTTTTTGATTTGTCGGCTCTTACAACACCAACATAATATGTAGACGAAGCAATTTTATTTTTCTTGGCTAGAAACTTGGCCAATCCTGAATAATTATATTTAAGGCGCGGTTTAATATCCATGTCTTTAATATAGTTATAAAAATTACTGCCATCTACGAGAATAATAACTTTATCTGCCATATATATGTATTTTATCTTTTTACTACAACGGTTTGCAATATAACTTTTAATTTCGGTGTCGTAGAAATACAACTAATTAGTTGCGCAAAAAGTATGTATCCAAAGCACTCTCTTAAATTCATTTCTTTTCCGAGTTGGCAGGGGTGGTAGGATTCGAACCCACACTAACGGTTTTGGAGACCGTTGTGCTAACCATTGACACTACACCCCCGTAGGGCGGAGTGTAGCGCTATTTGATATATATGGCTACTGCCCCTTTCCCTGGCAGGGATGAGGGCCGATAGGGCTTCTTACCCCCTCCCCTCACCCAGCCCTCTCCCCTGGAGGGGAGAGGGGTTATAAACACTTTCTGACGATGGGTTTGATAATGATGTATTATTTAGGGAATGATTACTTTGTTTGGATTGGCCGGGTTGGTGATAGGTATTTGCTCTATTTTAGTGGCAGTTATTATGCTGGCGCGGCGGCAGGCGATGAACAGATTGTGGGGGATTTTCAGTTTGTCAGTGGCGGTGTGGGGTTTTGGCGCTTTTGGGGTAGGGACTACGGTGAATGCTGATATTGCCTTGGCTTTTTGGCAGATGATCACGGTGAGTGTTATTTGGATCCCTGTTTTGTTTGCTCAAGTTGTTCATCATCACATAGAATCGAGGAAACAGTGGTTTATCAGATCTATTTATGGATTGGGCGGGTTGTTTACAATCCTAATGTTTATTGAGGGCTGGTTTATCGGGGGGGTGCGCTGGGCGTTTGGGCGGTATTATTACGTTTCAACCGGGCCACTATTTATATTGATATTGATATTTTATTTTGGGCTGGTTTTATTTACAATCGGGCGTTTAGGAATTGCGTATAAGAAATTTCATGGACTTAGACAGGCCCGCACTCGCTATTTTATGCTGGCGGCATTAATTGGGTTTGCCGGAAGCAGTTTTACATTTCCACCCAGTTATGGAATTGATATTTTTGATCCGGCACTGCTGAATCTGGCAGTGGCAGTGGGGATAGTAGTGATGACGTACGCGCTGATTCGGGCCAGATTAATGGATATTAAGTATATTTTTCGCTCGGGGTTATTTTATGGTTCTATGGCGGCATTAAT
>QIFI01000127.1 GCA_003229735.1 Candidatus Anderseniibacteriota bacterium
AACATTTATCACCCCATCCCGGTCTAAAAAGATAACTTTCTTTCCTGCATCAGCCATAAATCCTCTCTATCCAGCAATTAAACCACTTCGCGCCCGACAATTTAGCCATTTAACAATCAACACCATCAAGTCTACACCTGCTCTTGCGCTAATTTCTTAACATGTATTTCATACGCTTCATTTACTTCATTATTGCTCAAACTGCCGCTGCCCACCTTATTCACAATCACCCCGCATCCGGCATTAGCCACCACGGCTGATTCAACCTCTGTAGCCCCCGTCAACCGGCATAACATAATCAAAGTAATAGCCGCGTCTCCGGCACAGGAAGGTTCAATGGCCGTCGCCGTCTGCTTTACATATTCCCCGCATTCTCCACCGCAATACACGTACACTCCTTTAGCTCCCATAGTTAAGTACACGTCAGAACACATCTTCATCGATACTAATTTTGCCAACTCCTGATATTCCACTTCTTCTTCATGAAGATTTATTCCCACATATTCATGAGCCTCTTTAATATTAGGTGAAATAAACGTAGCCCCCACAAAATACTTGGCTCGCGAAGGCTTTACATCGGCCGCCACCAGCAGGTCTTTCTCCCCGGCTAAATCCAAGATAGCCTCGGCCACTCTCTTAGTCACCACACCCTTGGCATAATCAGATACTATAATTCCCTTTATATCTTCTTCATCAACTGCCCGCCTGATTGCCGCGATCACCTTATCTTCCACTTCCCGATTCAGCTCATGCGTCTCTTCAAAATCAACCCTAAGCAATTGCTGGCCGGCTGTTTTATTTTCTACAATATGTCTGGTCTTGCGAATTGTCCGCCGACTGCCATCTCTAATTAAATCGCTCCGATATCCGTTCTGATTGGAAGTCGCGACCACAATATCCGCATCTCTATCTTCACCCACCACTCCAATTAAAATTGATTGCGCCCCCATCTGTGCCGCGTACTTGGCCACGTTTCCTGCCCCTCCCACTTCTTCATGCTCCCGACGAGCTCGCAAAATCGGCACCGGTGCTTCAGGATTTAATCTTTCCACGTCACCATGCACGTAATGGTCCAGCATCACGTCCCCCACCACTAATATCTTGTGGTTTCTGAAACTATCTACTATTTCTCTGGTTCTATTAATATCCATATTTTTTCACGAAATAACACTATACAACCATGATAATTATAAGTCAAGCATCATAGCATTACTACAGACCGGGCTCAAACGCCTCGCAAATCAAGTGAATAGCATGCAAATGAAATTCCTGCACAATGGCCGCCTTGGCCGAAGGAGATGAAATGACATAATCAGCTATATCCCTAAACTTACCCTCAAGCCCCATAAACGCAACCACAGTCATCCCCCGCCTTCGCGCCTCTTCGGCCGCCGCTAATATATTTTTTGATGTGCCGGAAGTAGTTAGACCTATAAATATATCCCCCTCCTTCCCCAAAGCTTCCACCTGCCGCTTAAACAAATTCTCATAACCATAATCATTGCCAATACATGTCACCACCATACTATCAGCCGTCAATGCAATGGCCGGATAACCCGGTCTATCTTCCTTATATCTGCCCACCATTTCGTCAGTAAAATGCTGGGCCTCCGCCGCCGACCCTCCATTCCCGGCAATTAGCACTTTATTTCCGGCCATGAACACCGCCTTTAATTGCTTAACCACCTGCTCCACCTGAATATAATAATCATCCAGCCGGCCGGCCGTAGCCGCCAACTCCTCACTATGCTTTTTAAATATTTCCCTCATAATCCGATTAAACACCAATTAGTATTAAAAGCAAAATTAAAAGTCATTCGTCAAACCTATCAACATACTAAATTGATTTGCGTACTCATAGTAATATTAACAAAATGTAAGATTTGGATTTTGGATTTTGGATTTTGGATTTGATTTGTCATTTGGATTTTGTCATTTGGATTTTAATATTAATGTATTCTCCCAACGCCTCCCTCCAATCTCTCAATAAAGGCCCCTTGGTATTATTCAACCTGCTAAAAGCCGGTCTCTTAGCCAGCCGTTCAAACTCCTGTGAACTCACCGGCTCAACCTGAATCTCAATTCCGGCCTGTTTAAATATCTCCCGGGCTAAATCATATCGGGATGTCTGACCCGCGTTCACCTGATGATAAATCCCCGGATCATACTTTCCCATCATCAACTCCCGCGTCGCCGCCGCTAAATCCACCGCATAGGTCGGGCTTCCCTCTTGGTCATTCACCACTTTAAGCTCCTCGTTCGTCTCCGACAATTTCAACATCGTATCCACAAAATTCTTGCCCCCCTGGCCATACAACCAGGCGGTTCGAATTAAATAAAATTCCGGTCCCACTTCTATCAAAGCTCGCTCCCCCGCCAACTTCGATTCGCCATATACATTAATCGCCGGTCCGGGCGGATCATTCTCCTCGTATCCATCCTCCCTATCTCCCGGAAAAACATAGTCCGTACTAAAATGCACCATCCGCGCCTCCATATCCTTTGCCGCCATAGCCACATTCTTAACTCCTATCTCATTCACGGCAAATGCCCGCTCTCGATGCAATTCGGCCCCGTCCACATCCGTGTCCGCCGCCACGTTCACTATCAAATCCACTCCCTCGCCTACAATCTTCTTTCTCACCTCATCCTCCTTAGTAATATCAATTTCCTCTTTATCCCAGGCCGCCACCTCTTCATCACTAAAAGCCTGAACTAATTCCCGTCCCAACATTCCCCTCGCCCCCAAAACTAATACCTTCATACTCAATGCTTATCAATGTTCTATCTGCATAAATCTGCGTTTCATCCGCGTAGATCTGCGGCTGTTGCTACCGCAACAGTGCCCTCCAATCATCAATAAACCTCTGCAATCCCACGTCGGTCAAATCATCCTGAATATTATATTCTTGCCAATTCTTATCCAGACTAATCTCTTGATAAACAATATCTTCACCGTCAAACTCGTACTTAAAATCTTCCTTCGGTAATCTAAACCCCTGCTCTTTCCACAGCTTAAATCTATCCAGATTTATGGTTAATATATCACTCTCTATCCTGATCATCTCCAAAATATTTTCCACCCGCCTAAAACTAGCCGCCAGCACCCGCACCTGGCTATCTCCCGCCCTTAACATTTTAATTAAATTATCTACATGTTGTACTCCATTTCTCCCTGCGTCATCCAACCGGCCTATAAATGGCGACACCACCACCGATTTCCTGGCTCCGCGAGTCGCCGCGTGCACTGCCGCCGCCTGCTCCTGGTTAAAACACAAAGTCATATTCAAATTCACCCGATCTTTCAATTGCTCCGCCGCCTCCAGCCCCGCCTCGATAATCGGCAATTTTATCCTGGCCGTGGGTATCCAGCTATTAAGTTCCCAGGCCAACTCCACCATCTCCTCCGTCGTCGTATTCATATCCGCGTACCCCTCAATCGAAATATCTCCGCCCGGAATTATTTCCAGCAATTCCCGCACCGTCTCCTTATATGCCTTCATCAACTCCGATGAACTAAACTTATCTCCCTTACTAATCCTGGCCTGCACTTCAGGATTCTTGGCAAAATATGAAGGATTAGTTGTGGCGCCATCCAACCCATCATATCCGGTGTCCTTTAACATCTTTTGCGCCGCCCGAGCCTCATCCGGATCCCCCGTGTCCACAAACAATTTTGACTTGGTCAATCTTTTCATCATTAATAATTATTCTCCGCCCCATTCAACAACACCCCATCCTTATCCTTGTCCGACAATTTAGGATTCCGGCCCGGCCAATCAATCTTTATTCTTGGATCATTCCACCTGATCGTCCGCTCTAAATCCGGCTGATATTCCGCGTTGCTGTAATAAATAATTTGCGCCGTATCAGACACCACCCAAAACCCGTGGGCAAACCCGGCCGGCACATACACCAGCCGATGATTTTTTTCGCTCAAAGTCACGCTCATCCACTGCCCATATGTATCCGACTTTTTTCTTAAGTCCACCGCCGCGTCATATATTTCCCCCCGCGTCACACTGATAATTTTTCCTTGAGCTCCCGGATTCATCTGATAATGAAGTCCTCTTAAAACTCCTTTCTCGCTCAACGAGTAATTCACTTGCTTCACCACAAAATCAATTCCCGCCCGCTTAAAATCCTCGTATCGAAATAATTCCGCGAAAGCTCCCCGATCATCCCCAAAATATTTGGGCTCAATGATTTTCACTTCTGGTATTTTAGTATCCGTAAATGTAAAAGGCATAATATAATTGATGGCTAAAATCTTTGCTGTTCCATCATAAAATTATCCAGCCGCTGTCTGACTTCCTGCTCGTTCAAATCCCCCGATCCGGCCAATAATTTTTCCACCGCGTCCTCATGCCGATCAGTCCCGCCAACCGCCTCCAGCAGCCCGGGCCGCGATTCTTTATCAACCCCGCTTTTAACCTCGCTTAAATCATTTCCCATCTCTGCTCCTCCGGACTTAGCCAGCCATCGCGTCAATATCAACCCGTAAAGCCCCACCATTAGCAATATCCCGAAACCCAATTGTTTGCCTTCCCATTCCAACCATGAGGCCAGTGTCAATCCCGCCGCCACACTCACTATCCCCCACATCAACACCGCCATAATCCTATAACCATTTTCAAGTAATTCCATAACCAAGTCTAATTATACCTTACCTTTTTAGCAAACTAATATAGGCCGCCGGCGGAATATCAATTGATCCCCGGGCCGCCATCTTCTTTTTTCCTTTCTTCTGCTTTTCGAGTAGCTTCCGCTTGCGCGTGACATCTCCTCCATATAAATGCCCTGTCACGTCCTTTCTCATCGCCGGCAAAGTCTCCCGCGCCAATATAGTTCCACCCATCGCCGCCTGCAGAGGCACCGCGTACATTTGCCGGGGAATCACCTGCTTCATCTTAGCCACCACTTGTCGTCCCGCTTTTACCGCTTTACTCCTCGGCACGATCAAAGACAGAGCTTCCATTAACTCATGATTAATTAATATCGACAGCTTCACCACCTCCGCCGCCCGCCAATCAATCAATTCATAGCTTAGCGATCCAAATCCCGCCGTAGCAGATTTTAATTGATCATATAAATCAACCACCAGTTCTCTTAGCGGCAGTTCATATACCAGCCTGACTCGCCGATCCCCCAAATGTTCCTGCTTCGTCAAAATCCCTTCATGTTGCTTCATTAACTCAAACACCGGCCCCAGATACTTATCCGGCACAATCACTTCGCTCTCCACATATTGCTCTTCTATTCTCTCCACCTGTGCCGGATCCGGCCACTCCGCCGGCGTATAAACTTCTTTCACCTCGCCATTAGTACCTGAAATTCGATAATGAACGGTGGGGGTGGTAATCACCAGCTCCAGTTTATGCTCCCGTTTCAACCTCTCCTGCACAATATCCAAATGCAGCATCCCCAAAAACCCGCACCGAAACCCCTGCCCTAAGGCATTACTCTGTTCCTGCTGAACTTTCAAACTGGCATCATTCAATTGAAGTTTAGCCAGCGCCTCTCGAAGTTTGCTAAACTCATCTCCCTGTGCCGGATATATTCCGGCAAACACTTTAGGCTGGGGCACTTTGAATCCGGGCAAAGCCAGGGCTTCTTTCTCATTAGACTTGACGATTGTATCCCCCACCCGGGCCTGGCGCACTTCCTTTAATCCCGTGGCTAAATATCCAATCTCACCCGCCTGCAAATTTTCTCTAGCCTCCCATCCGGGACTAAACGTCCCGGCTTCCACCACCCGATCGCTAACCCCCGTTCCCTTAAGCTTAATCCCGTCTCCGGCCTTCACTGCCCCCTCCACCACTCTCACATAAGCCACCACTCCTTTATAATCATCATACATAGAATCAAAAATCAGGCACCGGAGCGCCTTATCTGCTTCTATAGCCGATGATTTAGCCGCCGGCACCAGCTTCACCACCTCATCCAGCAACTGCTCCACCCCTTCACCCGTCTTGGCCGATATTAATAAGATCTCATCTTCCTTAACCCCCAGCAATTGTTTTATTTCCTTGACCGTTTCCGGCACATCCGCCGCCGGTAGATCAATCTTGTTGATCACCGGAATAATTATCAAATCACTTTCCACCGCCTGATATAAAGTAGTCAGCGTCTGCGCCTGCACTCCCTGAGTCGCGTCCACCAATAAGATAGCTCCTTCCACCGCTTTAAGGCTCCGGCTTACTTCATATTGAAAATCCACGTGCCCCGGCGTATCAATTAAATTCAAAATCTGTTCCTGCCACTCCATCCTGACCGGCTGAAGTTTTATGGTAATCCCCCGCTCCCGCTCCAACTCCATCGAATCCAACAACTGCTCCCGCATCTTCCTCTGCTCCACCGTATTAGTCACCTCCAGCATCCGATCCGCCAAAGTAGATTTCCCATGATCAATATGAGCAATAATGCAAAAATTATAGATTCCCTGTTTCACCATGCCACCACCCTACTTGTCCTGAACCCATTAATCAAGCCATAAGATTATCCCTCGCACAGTCATGTTTTTAAATTGCGACGGCCGCAGCCTAGTCCCGTCGCAACGGGGAAAATTGAAAATTAATCTGACATTCCCTCAAATCTCGGCGTCTCCGTCCCCGGCTCCAATACAGATTTCGGCCTACCCGGAATATACGTCTTCAAAGCCGACAATTCCTTACTCTTAAACAGCCACATCATTATCAGATATGTTATCAATCCCGCCAGCCCGGTTATCGTAAGCTGGGTAAACACCCCCCAAAATCTCCGCATATCCACCATTTCCGCTACCGGCACTTTCAGCAATTGCAAAACCACCCCCGCCACAATCGAAGCTGACGCTATTTTTAGCATACTGCCCAGCACTTCCGCGTCATGAAATCCTCCCAATTGCCAATGCAGTACCCCCAATAAAAGCACCATCTGAAGTATCGCCGCTACCGAAAAAGCCAATGCTAATCCCTGCACGCCCATCTGCGGCGCCAGCCACCAGGCTAATCCCACATTAACCGCCATGCCAATCACCGCGATAGTCACCGGTGTTCGAGTATCTTTTCGCACATAAAAAGCCCTGACCAAAAGCGGTATCACGGCTTGAGCAAACATGCTGATAATCAGCCACCCAAAAGTTTCGAACGTCAAAATCGTATCCTCCCAGTCAAACGCCCCATCCCCGAACAACACCCGAATAATTTGCGCTCTAAGCAGAAAGAAAAACAATGACACCGGAATTACAAAAAACATGATATAGCGAAAAGATTTTGTCAGTGTGGCTAAAAAATTCTTCTTCTGTTTTCTGGCTATCTGTTCCGCCAGGGTCGGAAAAGCCGCCTGCGCGAAAGCAATCCCAAAAATTCCAATCGGCAAATGCTGAACATTATTGGCCAGATGAAACACCGTAATACTTCCCGCCAATAAAGTTGAACCAATTATCGTCACTACTAAAAGATTCACCTGAACGGCCGCCAGCCCCACCACTCGGGGTATCATCATCTTCACTAGTTCCCGCATGTCTTTTCTGGCCCCCACCCAAACCGGCCGCCATCGCCACCCCACCGCCACCGCGCTGGGCAATTGGATTAATAAATGCAAACCTGCCCCCAGCACCACCCCCCAGGCCAAACCAATCACTCCTATCCTGGGCACCAGATAAATTACCCCGATGATTATTCCCACGTTATACGCAATGGGCGCCAGAGCGTAAGCCACGAACCTCTTATACGAATTCAGAATGCCGGATAGCACAAAACTTATCGCCAGCAGCAAAGGCTGTAAAGCCATCACTCTCGATAAGGCAATCGTCAACTCTAATTTTTCTCCGGTAAATCCCGGAACTATTAAAGATACCAGCGCCGGCGCCATCACCGCGTACCCGATAGATAATAGCCCCACCACCACCAATACCCAGTTGAGCAGGGACAAGGCGAAGTCAAAAGCCTCTTTCTCCCCCTTCTTCCCCGCTACCAGCTTCTCCGTAAACATCGGAATAAACGCCGCCGACAAAGCCCCCAACACAATCAAGTTAAATATCAAATCAGGCACCCGAAAAGCCGCCACGAAAGCGTCAAATACATCTCCCGCTCCAAACACGGTGGTAAACACCCGCTCTCTCACCAATCCTACTAACCGGCTCAATAATGATGCTACTCCTAAAATAGCCGCCGCCGCCACTAAACGACCATTCTTTATCTTAGTCATACCTAATTACCATCCATATATTTATTACGATTATAAGACGAGCACCTTATTGTCTCACAAATACTGTGCCGATCAATAGATCTTGATTAAGCCTGCCTCGATAAACCACTTCATTCCCGGACAGTTGTGTTATCCCATTCTCCGGTACTGTATATTTGATTCGAACATTATCCGGCAATCTCACCGATACCCGAACGCTGGTCCGCGTATCCCCCGGCTGCTTAAACATTAACACTTCCCACCGCTGGGCCGGATCCCACCAGTTGGGCATATCCACCTGCCCCGGTACTCGATAACGATACCATGCCACACTGGTTTCTCCCGGCCGCGTCACCAGCCAATTTCCAAAGAAAGTATACCCGGCTTCTTCTCCCACTATTGTCCCGCTCTCATCCTCAACTTGGCCTCTCTGCCACTCCGTCACCTCCGGATCCGCTTCCAATATCCCCAATGGCTCCCCAACGTCCGCAAATTGCCGAATCTGACTCCGGCTGGTAAACCCTTCCGCCGCTATTAACTCCGCCCCCTTAGGCACTAATACCCTTTGCCATATAATATTATCTTTGGCCGCCGGATTTTCATCTTCCGGATATTCATAATCACTGGCTTCCGTCGGCCCATTGTGCGTCCGCCTGATGGTTGTCACCACATCCAAATCTCCATTTTCCATCACCTGCACCTCGTGCTCAATTTCCTGCTCTACAAACTGATCGCTTTTGTGTCCAGCCACATTGCTATTAATCACGGCCAGCATGCCCGGCTTGTCCCTGGGCACCGCCCCCGCCCAGCCCGCTTTCACCAGCTTCTCCTGCGCCTCCTCATGCTTCAAATAAAACATCAATTGCTTTTCTTTAACCATCTTCATAAAAATATTTAGCACCGCCAATCCCGTGTCATTAGGTTCAACCAACAATTTATTCAATAGCACCGGCGTTAAATCTGCCATAAATTGCTTGGGCTTATTCTGCGACTGGTCGTAATTATAAGTCACTTGATCTTGCGTCACCTCCCAGAAATTATCAGCATCAACCACCACCTCATATTCCGGCACTTCAATCGGACCCGTCACCGCCAGTAATTCCTTAATCACCTCCGGCGTCAAGGCAATTACCCCATCCACCGTCGGCCCTCCCTCTTTCTCCAGAAAATCAGCCGCCTTCTCCGCGCTAACCGGAAAATCTACAAACCAGTTGGAATCCCGCAAATACCATCGATTGGTTATTACCGACAGCGGCTCCGGCGGTTGAATATAATCTTTCAACTGACCATCGCCATCATACACGCTCCGGATATCAATTTCCTCCACCGCCCCCCGATCAATATTAACCACCCCGATACTGCCGATAAATCCACCGGTCGGTCTGATCTCATAATTATTCTGAAACAGCACTAAATACTGCTGATCACGATCCGCTCCCAGCACAGTCAGCAATAAATCACTCTGCTCATTAAATCCCACCAGCGCGCTCTTAATCTTCGGCACTGTGTTCTTTAACAATTCCACCTGGGTCACCACTTCTTCCGGTAATAGGGGACTGTCAACTTTGGCCAGATTTTTTTCTACCGCCGTCAGCGCCGCCGCCGCCAGCTCAAACTCCGATCGAGCCGCTCCTACATTATCTACTAATGTCCCCTTGGATCCTTCTCCATCTTCCTTCAATACTGATGAAGAAAATAACGGCTTAACTCCCCTCACTATATGCTGGCCCGCCACTGTCAGATCTTCCCCCACTTTAAGCAATGACTCGCCTGATTTCACCGTTCCTGTCACGTCCAAATACCTCAATAGCCACTGGGATGATGCCAGCGCCCGGTTCATCTCGCTCTGCGCGTCTTTCAATAAAGTCTCCGCGTCTTTAAAATACATTTCGCTCCCATCCAGATCCGTTTCCGCCATCGCCGCCCCGCCAGCCGCCAAATTCTGAAAAGCGCCTTCCGCCATATTTTGTACTTTCGCTAACACTTGCCATCCTCTGCCCACGCCCTGCAAATTTATTACCACAAAATTCAGCATCACAAACCCCGCCAGCATCACCGCCAAACTTAAAACCGGTCTGGGGCCCGACAGCTTCAACCCATTTTTAAAGCCCTCCGGTAAACTGGCCAAATGTTGACCGGCTCCCTTGATCTTTTTTACCCATTCTCTGGGATCCATCACGTTCAGCCCCCGCCACCTCGGCAATTTTATCACTTCTTGTTTCGAATGATCGACAAACAAACTATCTTCTCCATTACTGCTCAATTTAGTATCTTCGTCCACCGCGAATTCATACGGCAAATCCCGCTCCACCCCCAATACCGCTCCTTGAATGGCCTTTTTTCGCCTGGCCCCATCCGTCACGCCGCCCCTATAGCCGGGCGCCACGTCATCCATCCGACCGCTGGCCACCCGCTTCAGCCGCCCCTCTGGTTTATTAGCTCTATATCCTCTCCCTCCACTCTCCATCGTTAACTCTCCGGCCGCTCTGTTTTGACTGCCTCCTTGGGAAAAACTACCTCCGTAAGGAGGTGCCGTAAATTGCACATCCGCCCGGGAATTCATATACACGTCCGCCGTATGTCTTTCTTTATTCACCGACCGGATTGACTGACTGCCAAACTGCGGCGGCCGGCTGTTAGGCAAACTGCTCTTAAGCTCTCGTCTCACGAATCCCGACGATTGATTTTTTACCCTCCGCGCCCGGCCCTTATCCTGATTCCACGATTTACTAAGCCGGGCCGGCAACTTCCACTCCAGCTTCAAAACATTATTTGATTGACCCTTTTTTCTAACCGGCGGATGCCTGCCCCGCAAAGCCTTGGCGAAGTGGGGTCTGCCTCCGGTTGGCGGCACTACGTCCATCATATGTTAATTGTAAACCTAAACTCCTTACCGCGAAAC
>QIFI01000055.1 GCA_003229735.1 Candidatus Anderseniibacteriota bacterium
CCTGCCCGCTTTAGCGGGCTTATGATAGGGAGAGGGTTAGGGAGAGGGTAAAAATAATATGCTTATAACATCCGCGTAACCCTCATCCCCCGCCCTTCTCCCTATAAATAGGGAGAAGGGAGAGCGCCCTTAACCAGTGGGCGATTACTCCATCCGCCCCTAAACCTGCTCAATAGTTTTTATCATTCGCCTGAATAATTCTTCGCTAAATTCATCATCCTCCTTATTCACAAACACTATTTGTAATAATTTGTCTCCCCACGGAATAAATACTTGCACCAGCTCTCCATCTACCACCGCCCCATCCGTCTCTCCAGTCAAATAAGCGCCTCCTAATTCCCCGGTTAGCCTTTCCAGCCTGGCTGTCACCCCCTCATATATTTGCTGGGCCTCAATCATCATCTCATCAATTGTTTCCCCTTCCACCACCTGCATTTCCACTGGCACCATTGGGTCATTTTCCGTCTCGGTCAAATCTATCTCCTTATTACTTACCATTAATATCCGACCCCTAATATCATCACGCTCTGCCGCTTGCCAACCTTCCGGATATTTAAAAATCAAGCCTAATTCTTGACTGGTATAAATCTGCCAATCTTCAACCGATCCAAATTCCCCCCGATTATTCCTTATTCCTGACTGATCTTGCGCCGCTCCATTCTCTTCTAAACCAGCCGGTTCATTATTCACGGTTACTTTCAAGTTTTCCGACACCACCCGGTTGCCCTTCCACCAGAACCAACCCGTCGCCCCCGCCAGCACCACCGCCAATACCACTATCACTCCCAAAAAAGTTTGGGACCTCTCCACCATCTGAAATCTCGCCTTCACCACCACTCTCTCCTTCTCTTTTCTTTCCCCCGGTTTCTCATTTTTCTCCATACTATCATTCTATCACTATTTTTCTGCCGACAGTAAATAGTGACTATACCACTCTATTCCGTCGTCTGACCATCAAATTCCAGCTCATCTTCCAAAGCCTCCTCTCGTGTCGCCCTCTTCACCCCATCCTGATGATGCGGCGGAGAATAAATAGTATATAGTTTCAAATCTTCATTTTCCGACGTATTCATCACATTATGCCTACCCCCCGCCGGCACTACTACCGCGTCCCCATCTACCACTTTATATTCTGTCTCATCCACTACAACCTTTCCTTTTCCCTTCTCAAACCTGAAAAATTGATCCCCATCTTCATGTACCTCCATCCCAATTTCCTCCCCCGGCTTTAATGACATCAACACCAGCTGACTATGCCCCGCAGTATATAACACCTGGCGAAAATCACTATTTTCCTTAGTTAAATCTTCTATTTTCCCTTTATATCCTTCTTTCATACTCCCAATATATCACTCTCTGCCCGGACTGCAAATCTGACCCGAAAAACCCATCCTTTGAACTATTTCCAAAAAAATCTCTACTATTTATCAACCACTACTCCCACCCCCGGATCAAATTCATCCTGAATATCCCCCACTAATCGCTCCAGCACATCTTCCATGGTCACAAATCCAGCTATCACTCCCTCCTTATCCTGCGCCAACGCCGAATGCGCCCGCCGCATCCGCAGCAAACCAAACACCTCGTCCAATTTATCATCGATATCCACCACCACCGCCTGCCGCGCCAGCGTCCCGATCGCGTCATCCCGCCGATCAGAATTATTGGCCCTAAACACATCTTTCACATGCACCATCCCCACCACATTTTGTTTACTCCCCTGATACACCGGAAACCGGGAATAATCAGAAGTCGCCAAAAAATGAGCAATTTGAGATATCTCCGCCTCTCCATCCACCATCACAGCCTCCTTGTATGGAATCATAATCTTTCGCACTTTCGTATCATTAAACTTAAACAGCCGCTCTATAAAATCCCGCTCATATGCCTCCGTCGAACCCTCCTCTAATCCAATTCTAAGCAAGGTGCTTATCTCATCCTCAATCCCCATTGTCGCCTGATGCTCCCCCGGCATCATCTTCACAATCGCCTTACTCAAAAATTCCAGCACCACCACCAGCGGCCACAACACATACAACAAAACCAACAGCGGACGAGCCGCCCACAAAGCAATCCTGTCCGCGTATGCTTGAGCCAAAGCCTTGGGAAATATCTCCCCAAACAGCAAAATCAAAAATGTTACTATCCCCGTAGCCACTCCCACTCCTTTCGACCCTACTAAACCAATCGTTATATCCGTCGCCAGCGCCGCCGCGTAAATATTTACTATATTATTCCCGATTAAAATCGTCACCAGTAAACGATGCGGGCTGGCCTTCAATTTAACCACCGCCCGGGACCGCGCGTTCTTCTGCCGTTCTATCTTCTTCACTGCCGCCCGGCTCAAAGAAAATAAAGCGATCTCCGCCCCCGAAAACATTCCGGACAACGCAAATAAGACTATAAACACCACTATTATTAATATCCCTGACATATCTTCATCATACAGCAATCAAGCCGGCCAAATCCCCTCTCCCCTCATGGGGAGAGGGCTAGGGTGAGGGGTCATGTTAATCACCTCCTACTTCTCATACCCGGCCCGAGCATTCCAAAAAGCACAGTGATCACATTCTTCACCGGAGTCCGGAATCTCTTCACTTTCCAGACATGCTTTGATTCTTTTCAAAGTGTCTTCCACCCAGGCATCATCACCCTGATAAGAAATTAAATTCACATCAAAATCGATCCGCTTATCGAACGCTTCCCGATCCAGCTTCCCCGTACAATAAACAAAGTAGCCGGTATTAGAAACCTTAAGACCATTTTGTCTAAGTAACCACTGATACACCTCCATCTGCCGCTTATACCCATCCTGCCATTCCTTATCTAATTCAGTCACCGCCTCTTCTTTCGCCGTCGCCTTATAATCAACCACTATATATTCATCATCCTTATTGATCCACAGATCATCAATCGCGCCCGTCACCAGCATGCCCGTGGCTTCATGCAAATGCTTTACGCCCCCAAAATTTCGCCGCCACTCATCTAACTCATCGTGAGCCGCGGGTCTCACGTCAATGCCATATTCTTTCTGCAGGGGATGTTGCTCCCCCTTGGCCCGATGAATATCAAACTCCTGCTTAAGCAAATGATCCACCGCGCTATTTAAGGTAAATGGATAGCCCGGCGGCCGTTTTGTTCCTAATTTATTATCAATATAAAAACACCTGGGACATCCTAAAAACAAATCAATCTTCGACCGGGATAGTTTCCACTGATCCCCGCCATAATTCCAAGCCTCCCCTCGATGCGGATTATAATATTCAGACATACAGTAAGTATCACCCAATCATACAAACATCACCACCCAGATAAGCACGTCTAATAAAAAAGGGACGACGCTTCGCCCCATATATTAACTGATATTCATCCTCCTCCCCAACTAGATTTCCGTCATCTTCCGATACCACTCCACAATTTCTCCTCCTATCATCCATCCTAATTCAATCTCCCCGTTGTCCGTTCTATCTATAGCTAAACCTTCATCCTGCACCGCCCGTAATTCATTTCCCCCTGTATGCCGACATCCCGTAAAATATACTCTCCCGACTAATACCTCTCCGGCCGTCAGTTTCTCTATTTCCTGTCTAAACTCTTGTTGATCAAATAAATACAGTAAATTATCCCCCGCTGGTAACCACGGCAGGCCCTGCCTATAATCCGGCTCACCTTGTCGCCTGGGATGATCTTGATACCAAAAAGTATCCCTGCTCACTCCATCATCAAACACATACAGCCAATGATATTCCTGATCCGTGCTGTGTATGCCCTGCCACTCTATCTCCTGCAATTCCTTCAATATTCTGCCAACGGCATCCATAGCTATCTCCTGACTGATTTAGAGAGTTTAATAAATACAAAGAACGCCCCCTATACATACTCTTGCCAATCCATCCCGTCAACCTCCCCTCACTATAATAATCCCTGCTTCTTCAGATCATGAAAAAGCGTTACCGACCGCACGATACCGGATATTTTCAACGCGTCTACTTCTTTATTGCCACGCAACTCTTTGATAGCCACATATCCAAAATTCTGCGATACCTTCAAATCCATTTTCTTTCCCGCCAGCAGTGTCCTCACCTGACTATCATCCCGATAAAATCTATCCTTTAAAACATCAAGAATGGTCTTGCTTATATTATCGATATCTCGTCGTCGATACTCCTTATTTCCAGCAAAATACTGAATGATAAACACAAATACATCATTGTCCGTCGAAAACTGCTCATTCTCCCGTAAATCAATATCAAGCTGTCTACCTATCTCTTTCCGAAATTGGACTAATTCTTGTTTCTCCATCACCCGCACTTTCTTATCGTGGACACCACCGCGAAAAGCTTCCTGCGTAGCCGGAATTATCCTGCCTGTACCGAATTGGAAATCAATACTGGTTGGCGCGATCCGCTTCTTCCCTCGCGCCATATCTTATTTTCTCCTGGCTGCCCTATTACCAGAAGTATAAAATGACACACCATCCTTAGTTCGAACTTTCTTAACCGCTTCAAATGCAACTTTCTCACCTGACTTCGTATAAAACGCAACTCTCATCGGCTTACTTTTATATTTAGTAGCTATAAAATATACTTTTTTTCTTGGCATATCATTAATATACAACCACCATTAACAACTGCAATCCCCTAAAAAATATCCGATATCTCAAAGAATATTAAACGTCCCCAGGCTCTCCCCCCATCTTATCGAAAGCCCGCAATATCTCCAGCGGCACCGCGAATATCACCGTATTTGATTGATCCGAACTCAAATCATTAAGCGATTGCAGTGTCCGCAAATGCAAAGCGCCCCTTGACCGCCCTAAAATAGCCGCCGCCTTAGCCATATTTTCCGCCGCCGCCACTTCCCCCTGCGCCTTAATAATAACTGCCCGCCGCTCCCGCTCGGCTTCTGCCTGCTTGGCAATTGTCCGCTCCATATCATTCGGCAAAGCCACATCCTTTAGTTCAACATTATCAACTTTAATCCCCCAGGCATCACTCGCTTTGTCAACAATCTGCCTGATCCGCTCCGACACCTTATCCCGCGCCCCCAGCAGTTCATCCAATTCAACTTCCCCCACCACATTCCTCATCGTCGTTTGCGCCAATTGTGACACGGCATGGAAAAAATCCTCAACCTGCAAAATAGCTTTCTCGGCATCAACCACCTTGTAATATATAACCGCGTTAACACTCACCGATATATTATCTTTGGTAATCGCCTTCTGATCAGGCACATCCACCGCCTTCACCCGCATATCCACCTTAACCATGCTTTGAAAAACCGGAACCACCACCCGCCAACCCGGCTTATTAATACCGGCAAACCTCCCCATCGTGAACATCACCCCCTGCTCATATTGATTCACCTGCCGCAAAACAGCCGCCAGCAGGCCAATCACCACCGGAACTCCCACTGTCAACAAAAATGCTATCATAATATCCCCATTATGCTCCCCCACCCCCAAAAATCAACTAAACGCTCGTCGAGAATCGAAAACACCTAAACACTCCTTGAAAGAGTTTTTAAAATCCCCTCTCCCCTCGAGGGGAGAGGGTTAGGGTGAGGGGTGTTTTTAGCTCTATCGACCCCCTTATCCCCGCCTTCTCCCTATCCAGAGAGAAGGAATTGACTAAGTTTTTAAACGCTCCCGATTTATAATATTGATAATCGTGATACACTACTTCCTATGCCAGCCGATGAAATCCAACCTCCTCCTGAAACAATCAACAGCCCGGATCGGGAACTCCTCGAAAAGATTTTCTCCAGTGTCGAAAAAACCCGCAAAATGTTTCTGTGGACGATTATTCTAAGCGTCGTTATCTTCATCCTGCCTTTAATCGGACTCGCCATAGCCATCCCCTTTTTCTTAAACACCTACGTCGCCGCCCTCTCCAGCCAACTCGGACTATAATATCTGCCTCAAATAAATGGTGAGTGGCTCTATTACTTGCCGGAGGATATTTTCTGGGACATATTTATTACATCTTTAATTGATCCGTTGGATACATAATATATTTTCCCTTCCTCATCTTTCAGAACAGTGGAACGCATAGTGATTCTGATAACCTTCCCTTCCGAACTACCTATTTTTATCTTATCACCAATGCCATATTGATTTTCGACCAATATAAAAAGTCCGGAAACAAAATCCTTAACTAATGATTGAGCGCCAAAACCTATGGCCAGCCCGATGACGCCCGCGCCCGCCAAAATCGGCCTTATGTCAACCCCGAATAAATTAAGAATCATAAACAAAATTATGGCGTAAATAACGATATTGCCGACTGATAAAATGACATAGCCCAAAGTTTCCGCCCTCTTTTCTTTTTGAGAAATATGCGCGTCATCCCCGTCGTCAACTATCCGCGCCAGCCTGTTTACAATTACTTTCAAAATTAATTTGCCTAAAATAAACAAAATAACAATCCAAATAATATCTGCTGCGTTTTGCTTAATGATGCTAACTATAAATTCTTGCATGGTCCTTCATCTATTTTTACCTATATCAATGATACCATAATATTCTATTTTCTATGATGACTACCCCCTATTAATCATTAGCGACTTTAATCATCAACAATACTGGCCACTCGTCCCACTTCGCCGCTGGTCAACCGGACTTTAATTCCCCGACTGTGAAATGACGAACTGGTTAATATATCTTGCACTGTCCCCCGCGTTAACCGGCCGGATCTCTGATCCTTTTTCAATATAATATCCACCTCCAAACCGACAAAAATATCTTCCCGATTCTGCCCATTCATAACTCATCAACCACTCAAAAACATATATTAAAGATTACTCTTGTTTAAATACCTTATCGTCCGTCCTCTCTAAAATCTCCAGCGTCGCCTCAACTGAAGGATTGTCAGTTTTTCTCAACACCAACCGCTCCCCAAATTCACCCAGCAAAGGAGTCAAAAACTCATCTCCCCAGGAAGGCGAAAAAGTAACCACTCCCGCAAAGTCAATGATGATACTCTCATCAGCCGCCACTGCCCGCAAACTCGGCCGAAAAGCCGCCAGCGCCTCCCTGCCAGCCTGCCGGGAAATTAACATCGTACCAAATTTTCTTAATTCAATAACCATCAATATATGTTAAAAAGTAATTCTCGCCAGACATCCCCGAATCATATTGGGACCCCTTGTTATACGTAAATCGAGACTTTTCCCATACATTCTTAATTCCGCATCGCCACTCTGAAAGAATAAACCAATCTGATGCTTACCCACAACTGACCGAACAAATTTCAGCCCGTTGCCCCGCGCCTCCGGCGCCCGGCCCGAAATAATCTCCGTAAAAGCCACCCGCAACGCTTCCTGGTGGTTTACCAGATCAGGCTTCACTTTTTTTAAGGTATGCAAAATACCCAACCCTCGATCAGCCAACACCACCTCTCCTTCCTTTACCCCATAACCAAAAAACGTACCAGACACATCGGGCCAATTCCCAAGATTATGATCATAGGAATTATTACCGATTTCTCCTGCTACCGCCACAATTAATGATAATGGCTCTTCTTCCGACCCGGATCGTATCAAAGCTTTCTGCAAACCACTTAGCCTCTGTTGAAAAATAGCGCTATTAGTACAATAAAACTCCTCCGGGATATCCTGCCCGGAAAACGCCCACTCGCTCGCCGTCTTAAATATATCACTGCCCACCAGCTCCAGATCTCTCCGTGCATAGTACCGATGCTTGCCACCCTCTTTCCGAATTGCCAGCAATTTACCGCTCTTATCCCAACGCCGCAATGTATCAATCGACACCCCTATAAATTCTGCGGCTTCGCTAATTGTCAGTAAATCATTCTCCATATACACATACTATCACAAGAATAATAACTATGCAACTACTACACCAAACTATGCATCAATCCTAATAACTACGCATATTTAGCTTTCATTTCTTCCAATCTTCAATTATCAAGCCCTTCCCCCGCCGTCGGACCACTACCTTCTGCTTCCCTCTCCATTTCAACTCCCTAACCAGCTCAATCGGCAATGTCACCGCCACGCTCCCCGTCTTCTACTTCTCCCGTTTACCCTGAGCGAGCGAAACGAGTCGAAGGGCTCCCCCAATCTCCTTCTCGCCATAAAAAAGAATTATATAATTAATTATGTAATTATTGTAGCACAGAGTAAACACACCGTATGAACTACCTGGCATTTTCATTCATCCCCCTCAATGACGAAATCTAATTGTTCACTGGGAATACCAAGTGACAATCCATAATCTACTGCCTCTCTCCATGATGACTTGTCATCATAATTAAACTCAAAAACCTTTCCTTTGAATACAGCTGTAATATCCCTATCTTTCCAAAAATGCATGTACCATTTCGGTTTAATGAGTTGAGATAGCTTCTTAATTTCGTCAGTTGATACTTTCACTGTATATAAATGCCATCTATCTTTTGGTTTTTCGTCGTTAGATATATGGAAACCGATAATCTCAATATCATTAAGTATTCTATTATCCCCTAAGCTCTCTTCAACGATAGTTCCCGTATAGCTCTTTTTCATGTTCTTAGTGTAACTGATGATTATATGGGATTCTATTATCTATACGATTAACAATGAATCTTAGCAACTTGACAATTATGATCTCCTGAAACAAGATACTTTTGCGAGACTGTTTCTTATTTAAGCACTCTTCAGCCAGTCGTTCTTTTACATAGGAATTCTGTCATGCCAAACATTAAATTATTTCTGGGTTTTAAAATTGTCGGTTTTTCGATTTTATTATTAGTTGTAACCTACGTCAGCTTCCATTTTGGTCAACACGTATATGGTAGCCAATATCAACACCGCACCTTCTTCACTACAGTTTATGACGTGATAATAATAACCCTGCCTAGTCTTATCTTGTGTTCTCTTATTGGTTACTTTTTGTTCATTTATCAACCCGCTTATCGGGCTGCAAAGCAAGCAGGCTCAAAAATTTGCTCGAGTTGCCAGGGAACAGGAAAGTTTGAAGAATCTCACCCGGAAAAAACCTGTATGGATTGCAATGGAGACGGCATAATTCAAGGAGGCCCCTGTATAGGTTCATGGGGTTGTCAGGAATGTTCGGGTACAGGAAAACAACCAGCATCAATTTCTACTTGGGAATGTAAAACTTGTAGTGGTCATGGTAAAATTTTCCAACATGGACATTTCATTTTTCCCGATCTGAATTCCTCAAACAAAGAATAATGCGCCATTATTAGCCGGGATTATAACACACACAATCGCCACCACGGCGATTTTTAATTATCACTCTTATTAAAGTCCGTCTTAAAAAATCCAATGTTCAAACCCCGCAATACCTGAAATCACAAAAAAATATTTCAGATACCTGATAGCTTTACTCCTCAACAATACTAGCCACTCGTCCTACTTCACCGCTGGTCAACCGAACTTTTATGCCCCGACTGTGAAATGACGAACTGGTCAGAATATCCCGCGCCGTCCCCCGCGTTAACTTTCCAGTTGTGTTGTATTACCAAACTTACTCGCTTCCTAGCACTTCCCCCAGCTTTTCAATCTCTTCTCCATATAACGCCCAGTTGCCACTGCGTTGAGCCTGCATCGCCCGGTTAAATAATTCTTTGGCTCGCTGAATAGCGGACGCCGGCATTATTGGTGCTTTTTCAATCCCTTTAGGATCGGCCTCGTCGACCTGTTCAGTAGCCCTCCTGTCGCCGAATACTCTACCCAAGGCCAGATCCAGTGTTTCTTCCATAACAATCCGGTTTTCATAAGCCACAATCACTCTTTTTAACTCCGGTATCCTGCCGCCCTCGGCCTGCAGATAAATCGGCTGGACATAAATGAGCGATTCTTCAATAGGAATCACCAGCAAATTGCCCCTGATCACTTCCGAACCTCTCTGATCCCAAAGAGAAAGCTGACGAGATATATCCGCGTCCTGATTAATGCGATTGTTGATCTGCGTCGGACCAAAAACCAGTTTTTGCTTGGGGAACCGGTACACCACCAGCTGTCCCAAAAATTCTCCGTCATTGCGCGCCACCATCCAGGCTGACAAATTGTCCTTCCCGCGCGGTGTAAATGGAATCATCAAAATAAACTCTTCCTCTTCTTCCTCCGGCAACTTCATGATCATGTGTCTCATCATCGGATCTGCCTGCGCTCCGCTCGTCACCGTCGGAATCTGCCATTGATCTTCTTTATTATAAAAAACTTGTGTCTCATCCATGTGATAAATCGCGTACAAATTAGTTTGATACGTAAACAAATCCTCCGGATATCTTATATGAGATCGTATATCATCACTCATTTCCTCAATCGGCAAAAAAGAATCCTTAAACATACTGGCGTATACCTGCATGACAGGATCTTCTTTATCTACCACATAAAATGTCATTGAGCCGTCATACGCGTCAATTACTACCTTGACCGAATTTCTGATGTAATTAATGCTTCGGCCCGGCGCGGCGCCGAACGCGTCACTCACCATTTCAGCATACGGATATCGGTTCGATGTAGTGTAAGCATCATATATCCACTTCAGCCTGCCATCTTGCGTAACCACCATATACGGATCGCCATCCAGACTCAAAAAAGGCACCACCCGTTGAACCCTCTCCTCGATATTGCGATAAAACATGATCCTGGAATCCCCCAAAGTGTCGCCGGACAGCAGCAATTTCAGCGATTTAAATCTCAGAGCAAACAACGCTTTGCGGAACAATGATTTAACTTGTACCCCTCCTGTTCCTTCATAGCTCACATAGATATTTTCTTCACCCGAGGGATAATCAAACTCCCGGGTTTTGGTGTTGACCACCACCCAATCGCTGGCCTGCTCACCATAGTATATTTCCGGCCTTTGTACCGCCAGTGACGCTATCTCGGAAGCTGGCGGCAAATCTTTCAAAAATAATACCGGCAAGCCCTCTGGTGTTACTTCATTAACCGGACTCAATGTCAGCCCATAGCCGTGAGTAAACGTCAGACGTTCATTGATAAAGGTACGTTGAGGAAGACTGGTGGAATCAAGCTCCCGGGGAGACAACAACACTT
>QIFI01000083.1 GCA_003229735.1 Candidatus Anderseniibacteriota bacterium
CAGTCGATCCGCCCGCCGCATCGGCCTCACTCCCGCCGCGAAACATGCTTCATCCACATAAATATTTCCCAGTCCCGCCAATTTTGTTTGATCTAACAGCGCCCCCTTCAACGCCACCTTTCTTTTTTTCAACATTCCCTTAAGCCATTCTTCCGTAAATTCAGCGTCCAATGGCTCCACTCCAAACCCTCGCCGCACTTCATCCAATTCCTTATCAGACACCACCCGCCAATACCCAAACATCCGCTGATCATTAAAAAATAATTCTCCTCCCTCAACTTTCATAACTATCCGCGTGTGCCGATTTGGCAGCTCATCCATATTATTCGTCGGATGCCCGCCTCCCACCACTTTTCCCGCCGACCGATACATCAACTGTCCCGTCATCTTCAAATGCACCAGTAAATGTTTACCGCTGCTTAAATCAATAATCAGCAATTTTCCCTTCCTGCCCACTCCTATAATCCGCGCCCCCACCAATTCCCGCTTCAATTTCGCCGCCGATCCGTTCACTATCTTTGCCTTTAACACCTCCACCTCCACAATCTTTTTCCGCGATAAAACCCCCTCCAAATCCCGCCGTACTGTCTCTACCTCCGGTAATTCCGGCATCCCAGCATATTAACTAAGACGCCATCCATCCGGCAAATTTCTGCCTGTCAATCCAGATCATTACCAGCCGGCATAACTTTTTCTTCTCCAAATTTCGAAAAATATCTGTAATAACTATTCGCCAATTTCGTCTTATGCACCGCGAATATCAACAGCGAGGTGATAGTCACGCTAAACAGAATAATAGCGTAAGTTGTCTCCTGTATTAATAATCCATCAGTAATCCCCCGCTGAAAAGGCAACGCGGCCAGAGCCGCCGCCGCCAGTCCCTTGGGCACCACCGTGGCCATCACCGTGACATCATGCACCGGCACTGTTTTAGGCATTACATAGCGAATCACCACCGGCCGCAAGAACATCATCAGTAATGCCAATGATAGCCCTATCACCACCGGCTCCCAGCTTTCCAATTGGATAGCCATCCCCACAAACACAAAAAAGAATGTCTGCAGTAAAAACACAATTTCCGCGAAGGCGATCTTCTCTCGCTTGCTTAATGGCGTCAACCAGAACACATATCTCAAAAAGATGCTTTTCTGCTCCAGCCAATTATTTAGATTGGACACATTCCCCATCATGATGCCAAAAGCCAAAGCCGCGATCGGACCGCTAAATCCCATCGCCTCCACAAACCCGAATAATACGAATACCATCGCCGGCGTGGTCAAAATTGAATTCTTCATATTTCGCACCGTACTTAAAAGCCTCGACCACACCAACGCCGCCGCCACTCCAATCACCGCCGCCCCGATAAACGAAACCAGCACGTCCAAGGTAATAATCCCGACATTAATTGATCCCACTTCATATGCTTCCAGCAAAGCGAAAGTTATCACTATCGCCAGCACATCGCTGAACACTGATTCCAGAGTCAGCATCACTCTCGATTCCTCGCTGATAGTCAATTGACGCAGCAATGGAATCACCACTGCCGACGAAGTCCCGCCCACAATCGACCCCACCATAAAAGCCACTACCGGATCGAGCTCAAATATCAACCATAATATCAACCCTACCATCAGCACCATGGCCGCGAAGCTGGCCACCGATAAACGCAATGTTCCCTGCCAGGCCCGCCGCACCACCGGCCATTTAAGCCCCAATCCGCTTTGAAATAACAAAATCACCAGCACCAGCATTACCGCCAGCTCCCCCGCCTCCCCCAAAAAACCGGGGTCCAGCCAACCCGTCACCGGCCCCATTATTAAACCCACTATCATCAACAGCAGGGCATCCGGGATTTTTGTATAGCCAAACAACCAGGCAAAACCATGCGAAGCAAAAATCAGCACCCCGATAAAAACTAAAATGGCGCCCAGCTCCAGCATATCTATATTATAGAATAACTTTTACCCGATTGTTGTAAACATGACACTCTCCTCCAGTAATAGCGGCATCTTCATATTGATTATTTGACTTTCGCAATCTAATGCTTCCTTTTCGCAACTGTATAAAAGCCTCGGCATGACCGGATAAAATCTGCATTTGTCCCAAAACTGCCGGCAATGACACACTCCGCACTTTTTTATAGACCCTTGTCTCTTTAGCCGATATCACTATACATTCAATCATTTTGCGAAACTTCATCAATTGAACCAATCATATAAATTTTCTCCAGCGCCGCCTCATCATAATCTCCATTCAATATCTTCTCGCACCCCGCCAACGTATTCTCCAGCGGCACATATACTCCTGGGCTGTCATTAAACGCCTCCGTGGACACCAGCGGTTGAGTCAGAAATCTTTGCAGCCGCTCGGCCCGCTTGGCAATTAACCTGTCCGTTCGTGATAATTCATCAATACCTAAAATAGCAATAATATGAGATAATTCCTGATATTTCTGAAACATAGTTTTTACCTCAAAAGCTATCTTATAATGACGCTCCCCAATTATATCCACGTCCAGCCCTAAAGAACGTGAGCTTAACACATCGATGGCCGGATAAATACCTTTCTGGGCCACCTCTCGGGATAACACTAAAGAAGCATCTAAATGCGAGAAAATTGATACTATTGCCGGATCAGTTAAATCATCAGCCGGCACATATACTGCCTGCAGTGAAGTAATCGCTCCTCCCGCCGTCCCCCGAATCCGCTCCTGAAACAAAGCCATGTCATGGTCCAAAGTAGCCTGATATCCCAATTCTGCCGGCACTTTTCCTAAAACAGCGCCCAGCTCCATGCCGGCCATCGCGTACCGAAAAATATTATCCACAAACAAGAAGATGTCCTTATCCAGCTCATCACGTAAAAACTCTGCCGCCGCTACTGCCGCCAAGCCCACCCGCATCCGCGCCCCGGCCGGCTTGTCCATTTCCCCAAAATACAAAGCCGTTTTCTTTAATACTCCTAATTCTTTTAACGCCAGATATAAATCATTACCCTCTCTAAGCCGCTCACCAATACCGGCAAAAACAGAATACCCTATTTCCTTGAGCGAAATATTATGAATCAGTTCAGTAATGACCACTGTCTTTCCCACTCCCGCCCCGCCAAACAAGCCAATCTTATCTCCCAATCGAAATGGCGTTAATAGGTCGATTACCTTAATACCCGTTTCTAATATTCTATTACCCGGCTTGGTTATTTCAATTTGCTGGCGTCTATTTTCATAGATCGGCCACGTCTTGCCTCCTTTAAATGACTGGCCATCGATAGGGCGTCCAAACATATCAAACATTCTTCCCAGAATATTCTTGCTCATAGCCATTGATATCTCATCGGCCGCCACCCGCACCCTTTCCCCCCGCTCCAGCTTATCCATAGATGACAAACCAATCGCCCTCACCGTTGTTAGATTTTTCCTCTCGACCACTTCAAACCAGGCTTCCCGCTCTTCGCTTTCCAGCCAGCTGTGAATCCGCGGGGTATCTCTCTCAAACATAATTTCCACTACCCCGCCTTGTATCGCCGTAATAATACCTTGATAATCTTTCATACGATTGTAACTTTATGAGCGGTAAAACTCTCCAGGTTCTCTTGGGTTACCATTCTCCGCCGTTCCTTAGCGTAATCAAGCCTGGTTCTATATATTAGTTCTTTTGTTTTTGCCGCCGCGTGCTCCATGGTCACAGTCCGAGCCGCCAGTTCTGACAATTTTGTCTCCATCACAATTTTATAAAAATATATACCTATATACTTCTGCACCAGCGCGTCAAAAACCACTCGGCTGGACGGTTCAAAAATTGGCCACCCCTCCTTCAAAGCATCATCCTTCATGGATTCAAATCTAAATGGCAGATAAGACACCAAATCAGGTGTTTGCTCCGCCAACGCCGTAAACTTCGGATACAAAACATCCACTTGTGAAAATATCTGCTTCCGATAACCATCAAAAACAAAATCCGTGATTTCTGCTATCTCTTCTGCCTGCGGAATATCAACCAGATTATCAAATACTTTGGTTGCGGCTCTGCCCTCCTCTTTAATATAATCAGCGCCTTTTTTTCCCACCGCTATCACCACCGGATAATCTTCAGCGCTTTCTAAAAAAACATTAACTATGTCATGCCACAATCCCCCCACTAACCCTTTATTGCCCGCCAAAACAACCAGAGCCTTTTTTCCTTCAGTTTGCGGCTGTAAAAGCGGATGGCTTTTCCCTTGATAAAACATCGCCAGTCTATTCAATGTACTTTTCACTTCAGTAATATAATCATTCAGATGAGTCACTCTGCGCTTTAATAAATGAACCGAGGAAGCCGCGATTTTTTCTACCGTCTTAACTGTCACCGCTACATCTTCCATCCCCTGCACCCGATTTCTATATTTATTATAAGATCTCATGTCTACGGCTTCTCTTTAGGCATTAAAAATTCCTGTTTAAAATCCTTGATGATATCCTGAATTTCTGCCTCCACCTTCTTATCAAACGACCCCTGGTAAATCTTCTTCAGCACCTCATCATAGCGATTCCTGATTAACTCCAGCAATAATTTCTCAAAATTACTCCACTTGCTCTCATCTATATCATCCAGATAACCCTGTTCCACCGCGTAAAACAAAACCACCTGCTCCGGCCAAGTCACATTGGTATGCTTGCCTTGCTTCAACAGATCTAACATCAAAACTCCCCGTCGGATATTTCTTTGCCCTTCCCGGCTAACTGCTGTTTCCAGCTGTGAAAGTTTTTGCAGCTCTTTATGTTGAGCTAAAGCCAATCGAATACCTCCTACCACATCCTTGAGAATCCTCGGCTGAACTTTTGACCCAATCCGAGACACCGACAATCCCACATTCACTGCCGGCAAAAAACCTTTATGAAATAGTCCGCCTTCCAGATAAATCTGGCCATCAGTAATAGAAATAAGATTAGTGGGGATAAACGCCGTAATATCCCCGGCTTGCGTCTCCACAATTGGCAGAGCTGTCAATGACCCGCCGCCTTTTTCTTTGGCCAATTTTGCCGCCCGCTCCAACAACCCGGCATGCAGAGAAAAGATATCGCCGGGATATGCTTCTCGCCCCGGTGTCCTCTCCAGCAATAAAGACACGTCCCGATATATTTTGGCATGCTTTGACAAGTCATCATAAACCACCAGCGCGTCCTGGCCATTATCCCGAAAATACTCACCCAAAGCACACCCGGTAAATGGAGCTAGATATTGTTCGACAAATGAAGTTCCCGCCCCGGCCGCTACCACCATAGTGTATAAGAACGCGTTCTGCTCTTCCAGACGCGCCACCAGCTCTTGAATCTCTTGCTCCTTCTGCCCGCAAACTACATATATGCAATACACTGCCGGATCCGCGTGTTTTTGATTGAGAATTACGTCCAAAGCAATAGTACTCTTGCCCAGCTTGCGATCTCCAATAATCAATTCTCGCTGGCCTCTGCCCAATGGTAAATTAGTATCGATAATTTTTATACCCGTGGTTAATGGCACCGTCACCGGCTCCCGATCAATAATCCCCGGAGCCTGCCGAAACACCGCCGTCTCTTTCCCTTGAATCTCGCCCAAACCATCTCTCGCCCGGCCCCGTCCATCCACCACTCTGCCGATTAATTTATCTGATGCTCGAATTGAAAAAGATTGGCCACTGCGAAATATTTGTTTCTCCGCGTCATATTCCTCATCAAAAAATAAAGCCTCGACAAATTTTTCGTTAAATCCAATCACCACGCCCACCGACCCATTCTTTTCATCCACCAGCACCTCATGTAAAAACACCCGGGACAGTCCTTGAATTTTAGCCACTCCGGAAAAAAAGGCGATTACTTTCCCCGCCTCCTTCTCCTTACTCATTTGTTGTTTTTGACTTTTTTTCATTCTCAATATCAGACAGCCGGGATTTAATTTGTTTTATCACCGCTTGTTTTTCCTGTTCAGTCTCTTTTAACACCCGGCTTTTTATCTCCTTGGATATATTCTCCGCCTCTTCAATAATCTCCCGCGCCCTGGTTTTAACCAAAGCCATTTCCCGCTCACGCTGTTCATTTAATCTCTTTTCTTTTTGTATCATCTCCTTTTCTAACACCTGCGCTTGTGTCATTTTTGCCTCATCTTTTTCAATCACCTTGATCAAAGGCTTATACACAAATCTTGCCAGCAACCACAGCAACAACCCAAAATTAACTATTTGGGCCAACAGGAGCTTAACGTCTATCCCCAGGTTCCCTAAAAATTCCATCAAATTCTGTAATTAAACAAACTTTATAATCAGCGCCACCACTAAAGCGTAAATCGCGATTGCTTCGGCAAACGCTATGGCAATAATCATCGCAATCTGAATGTTTTCAGAATTCTCCGGATTGCGGGCCATGCCTATTAAAGCCGCCGCGCCAATCATACCAATGGCCAGCGCCGGCCCAATACTGCCAATAGCCATGGTAAATGCTGCTGAATCTTGAATCATATTATTTTTTTATGCTGCTTATTTTTTTATTACATCAATTAACATATTCGACCCTATATGCCACCCTGCTTCTTATTGTTCACATTATTACCGCAAATTACAAAGCTATATTACCCGCCGGCGTTTATGTGGCGCATGGTGCTGGTTTTAATATACGTCAACGTTAAAATAGCAAAAATAAAAGCCTGGATAATCCCCACGAACACTTCTAAAATCATAAACGGCAAAGGAATAATATATGGCACCAGGAAAGCAATTATCAGCAATAATACCTCGCCGGCAAAAACATTTCCAAACAACCGAAACGAGAACGACAAAATTTTCACCGCTTCTGAAATCATCTCAAAAAAACCCAATATAAATGCCATCGGGTTTTTAAAGTTAAAAAATCTCTTCGCATATTTCTTTACTCCCAATTCCCGCCAGGAAAAAAACTGAATCGCCAGCACGGCTGCAACAGCCAGCGCCAGGGTGGTAGTTAAATCACTATTAGGTGACCTTAAAATAGCCAGCTTCCCCACCGAAGTTTCTACAAAGAATGAACCCAAAAAACCCGGAACCAGGGCCAGCAGATTAGCCGTCACAATAAACAGAAAAAAAGTGGCTATCAACGGTAAAATCTTCTTGGACAGCCTTCTATCTTGAGTCACCATATCCGTCATCTTCAACAATTCGAAAATTAGTATTCTCACTCCATTTATCAATACGTTTTGATGATTTTGTCTATTCAGATAAAATATTATTCCTCCCCCGCCCAACAGCACCGTCACCAATACCGAAGTTAAAAAAGTATTAGTTAGCCACCAGCCGCCTATCGATAATACATATTCCGACTGTAGGCTAATGTTAACCATGCTTCTCCTTATCCGAAATTAAAGGCGCCAATAAATGATAGACTTCATAAACCGTAATTACCACTCCCACTATCATGCCTGCCAATAACATAAACGGCCCGCTATTTATTTTTTTATCCAACCAGAAACCCGCGATCATAAATCCAGCCAGCGGAACAGCAATTAAAAACCCCAATTGCCAAGCCAGCGACAACGCGTAAAATGTCTTAAAATTATCTCGATTAGCCATATCAACCTCCTCTTAAGATTCACCTATAAATAACTTGGCCATATCTCGTTCACTATAGGTGAATCCTTATCTAATATAGCCTCTTTCTAAACACTCGCCCAGCCTCCTCTTTTTTCATCATTAGAAAAAATAGTCTCCCCACACCACTAAACCGGCCCGGGCTTTCACGCTCATAATTATCAAAAGACCAATTATATATTTTTTCTTTTACTTAAAATAATTAAAAGATAAGCATAGCCAACATCAATATTCATCCACCAGCGCAGAAATGCCCCTTTCAAAAAACCATATTTTTTTTCTTTCAAAGTTTGGTAATAATCAAATTTCTGCCAACTATAACCATTGCCCCGCGACCGGGCGATAAAATTCAATCCAGCTTCAATCCGATAGCGATATTTAAAATTTTCCGGCAGTTTATCCCATAATTCACGCCTTAAGGCCCTTTCACCTGAATTCACGGAAAATAAAGTCACCGCCTTTTGCATCACATTGTTTCTTATTCCAATGTACATATCATACTGCCGCTTAATAACCGGCCTGATAATCTGCTCAACAATTTCCGGAGTTAACCCATTTAAATCCGCGTCGCAAAAAAATAATATATCAGCATCTGTCGCATCAACCCCTAACTGCATAGCGCCGGCCTTGCCTTTATTATTTTTATTTGCCAGCAATTTTACTCCTTTGAATTTCTTAACTTCCTCAACCGTATCATCCGCCGAGCCATCATCAATAACAATAATCTCATCTAAAATTTTAGTTTTAGTTAGTACCGCTAACACTCGGCCAATATTCTCTCCCTCATTATAAGCCGGAATAATCGCCGAAACTTTATCTTTTTTCCCGGTTTTCTCCATTTGGCTTGGCTCAAAGAAAGTTCCAATTTCGTTATATAAACCAAATCTACTGCCGGAAAAAAACAAATTATGATTCTTGTTATTATATATTTTTGTCACCTGAAGAGCGTCAATCTTTCTCTTCATTACATTTACCCCCCTATAATTACCCAGCGGATCATGAATGGAATGGATGGTTAAAATTGGGCACTTGATCTTGGACAAAACCTTATTTAATTCCTGATTAGCCAGCTTAACTATCTTTAGCCCATTAATATGCATACTCTCATAATGAAAAGATTTGCGGCGTAACTCTTTTTCATCTTCCGAAATATGCTTTAACCAATATTTTCTAAAGTATCCAAGAATCTGCAAAAACGGAACATTGAACGGAAATTTCAATTTATACGGCACGCTAACATTAAATACTCCCCGCGCCGGATATCGCCCCGCTAAAATCAGCGCTAATTGCGCTCCAAACGAAACTCCGCCCAGAATTATTTCATCATATTCGCCTATACTCTTCTTAAATTCATCTTCTACTTGATTTAAAAAATCACGGTATTCTAAATCATCCAGATCTTCAATTCTTGTCCCATGCCCTTTTAGAAGCATAATTTTCACGTCAGCTCCATATTTTTTATGCAAATATTCCGGAAATTCATTAAAATCCGTCGGACTGCCCGTATAGCCATGAATTAAAAAATACAATTTTTTAGACGGATACCGAAGATTAATTGATTGAATCATTACATTTTAATTCTATACTACCTTATTATTAAGCCATTTAACCTAATCATCAAAACATCCACAATTATTCCGCTTCTTCAAATTTACTGTTAAATAGCCAACCGCCATCTTCTCGCTCACTCATTTCTAACAAAAAAACTACTCAAAAAATTTTATTCCCTCAACCAGTATGATATATTCTTAATAAATATGAAGCGCCGAACTATAGAATTATTAATCGGGGTTGTAGTGATACTAGTATTAGCCGGCACAGCGGCTCTATTCAATAACTTTTTAGGCGCCGGCCTGATAAAAAAAGGCAGTCCCCGCTTAGCTGTTCACCAGGGAGATAAAGTAACCCTGGAATTGGCGGTTTCAGACCAAGTGCGAAAACTGGAAATTTGCACGGAAAAAAGAAACCTCTTCTTGGGCTATTCAGATTTCAATCAATGCCGCACCCTCAAATATTTTGTCGCCGCGGGCGCCAGGTTTGTCGATACCACTATTCCCAGAAACTTTCCCTTAGCCAGAGCCGTAGTAATCACCCGACTAAGAGACAAAGCCGGCACCCTGGTACCGGCCGCGCCGACTGACGAAAAGATTGCCTTATGGATAACCAAAGCCCGGCCAATCCCCGTCTTAAATTTCTCTAACCAGGACAACGACGACGGAGATAACAACGAAGGTAGCGACGGAGGCGGTGGTGAAAGAGATAGCAGTGATGGTAATAACAACAGCTCCAACAATAATCTCAACCAACCGAACAATCCGCCACCTGCCACCACGCCGGATCAGCAAAATCCGCTCGAACTAACATATGTGCGCATGTGTTGGGACAAATTCCAAGGTCAGGGATATCCAGCTATTCGCTTTGCCTGGGAATCAAATAATAACGTCCCCGACACGGACGTTCACCTCATGACCAAAGAAGAGGGTGAATCTATCTGGTTTGACTGGTGGGATGTTTTCTCCACCGGTGATAGTAATTATGGATCAGATACAATGCACCATAATGGCGCCAATAAGATGATTAGAACTGACGTTTCCCAAGGCTATTCTGGTGGAGGATTAAAACCCAACACTTCATACAATATTCAATATCAAACAGCAGATGGCAGAGCATTAACTGAAGTCATTACCATAGATACAACAAATGGAGCTACTGCCCAGCAAACTGGAATATCTATGTGTCGTGATAATATTATTTACGAAACAGGCACTACATTAAATAAAGCCGGCCAGGTTATTATCTTGGCTCAAAATAAATGGGATCGTTCAAACTACAAAGGATATTTTTCACTCAATCCTCGAACCAAAATGATGTGGTTAAATCCAAATCCCAGTCGAACTTTCGGGGAAGTACCTCTCCAAAATTGCGGCCCGGTGACAAATGCTGATTATTCCGAAATGGCCAACGCCTTAGCCAACTTGGAATCTCAATTGCCTATGGACGACGGTCACATCAACGGTCGAAACAGCAGCCCGGAACAGCTAATAGTCTATTTTGATCAAGGTTCGGAATATGGCGCTTACGGAACACAGACCTCCCAATACCCCACTGCCCTGCGGCCCATCCGAAATTTGATGTACTCATATGCCAGCAAATACTGTGGATCAGACTTGCCATATTTGGATAGTCTATAATCTATTATTGAAACTTTTACAAAAAGCTCATGATCAAAAGAAGGGTCAAAGAAAGGAGGTGTCGGCGGAATTATCGGAAGCAGTTTCGGTGTCTAAATCTAAATTAATCATTCAACCAAAACGTGTTCGGTGTCATAGTTAAATCATTTGACACGCGAATTTGAAAGTGGTGGAAGCAAAACCAAAATTTCCCTTCCATTTTTAGGCGGCTCCCCCCAGACCCTCCACTGCCAGGCAGAACGAAGATGAAGGAAATTTTTAGTTTTGCCGCGCGAGCGGAGCAAGCACGCCCGAGGCGCGTCATGTGTTCCATTCAATATAGGTTCACGAAGTTATAATCTGCGGTGAGAGAGGGATTCGAACCCCCGAGGCCCTTTCGGACCTAATCGCTTTCAAGGCGATCCCGTTCAACCAGACTCCGGCATCTCACCTATACCCTTACTTTCGCTGAAAATCCTCTTCCGTCAACCCTGACTGCCGTAAGATCGACTTAAAAGTCCCAACTGGAATCACTTTTCTTCCTACCGGAACAATCACAGTCCTGATCACCAAACCCAGCCGCCGCAATTTTAAGTGACTACCTCGTTGTGACACTTCCCCAAACCCTCTGCGCCGCAACACTCTTATTATCCACTTCGATGAATATCGCCGCGGCATCACCCCACCGACACATCAGCTACCACCGGTCTCTTAACCCGCCTGGTCCGCGGCAAGGCACTATCTTCATAATAAAGTTCCAGCGCCTCACGCAAATTCTCCAGTGCCTCCTTACGACTGCCGCCAAAGCTGGATATATCAACATCCAAACACTGGGCCACAAAATCATCGCCTTCCCGCCATACTACACTTTTCAAAACCGCCTTGGACATATCAAACGTATAACATAATATCCTCCCCTGGTCAAAAATCACATAATCCGACCAAATTAGTCATTAAGTCATTGAAAATTGAATAAAAATTGTAAATTGTAAATTATAAATTAGACTTAAACCTCCACCACCCGCACCGCTGAATCAAACCCGCCTTCATCCCGCTTCAATCCCGACACCACCACCACTTTAGCCCCCTCCGGCAATTCCCCCATTTTCTGAATCTCCGATAACGCCGGTTTAACCGCTTCGTCCAAATTCTCCACCCCGTCTATAAACATTGCTGTCACTCCCCAGCTTAACATCAATTGTCTGGCCACTCGGGGGCTTGGCGTAGCCGCGAAAATAAATATCTCCGGCCGAAACCTGGCCACGCTTCGAGCCGAATATCCCGACTGCGTGGTAATCAGAATCGCCTCCGCTTTTATATGCCGCGCCACCTCCACCGCCGCTCCGGCCACGGCCAACGGCACCGGTTCCGCTTCCGACCCCTCCACCGGTCTTAAATTATCCAACGGCGATTCCTCCGTACTCATAATTATTTCTGACATCGCCGCCACGCTTCTCACCGGAAATCTTCCGGTGGCTGTTTCTTCCGACAACATCACCGCGTCAGTATGATCTATTACCGCGTTCGCCACATCCGAAGCCTCCGCCCGGGTCGGCCGGGGCCTGATAGTCATTGAAGACAACATTTGCGTGGCCGTTATCACCGGCTTGCCCGCCACCACGCATTTGGCAATCAATGCCTTTTGCGTCACCGGCACCGTACTAAATGAGGTCTCCAATCCCAAATCTCCCCGGGCCACCATCACCACGTCAGCTTCCTTCAAAATCTCATCAAAATTTTTAACCGCTTCATGCTTTTCAATCTTCACCACTATCCCCGGCGGCTCCACGTCTCTGGGCAGTGCCGCTTCAATCTCTTTCTTCAGCAATCGCACGTCATCCGCCGTTTTCACAAACGACATCGCCACCAGATCCACATTGGCTTCCAGTCCAAACCCCAAGTCTTTCCGATCTTTCTCCGTCAATGATTCAATATCCAAATTCCTGGACGGCACCGTCATTCCCTGATGCCCCAATAATATTCCCCCCAACACCACCTTGGCCGACACCGACTTGCCCTGCGCCCCCAGCACTTCCAGCTCAATCAGTCCATCATTAAGTAAGATATGATCCCCCCGACGCACCTCTTTATGCAGCCGCTCATACGGCACTGGAATTGTTTTCGGCTCCGATTTATTCACTCCCGCCTTCAATGTCTGCACCGTATCTTCCAACAACTCCAGGCCGGCTTCCGGCAATTCTCCCACTCGCAGTTTCGGTCCCTGCAAATCCTGCATAATAGGTATATTTTTGCCTTCCGCCTTAGCCGCTTCTTTAATCCCGCTGATAATAGACAGATTGGCATCAATTGAACCATGCGAAAAATTAACTCTCGCCGCGTCCATCCCGGTTCTTATCATTTCACGCAGTACCGACTGACTGCGTGAAGCCGGTCCAATAGTACACACAATCTTCGTTCTATTAAGTATTTCTTTTTTAGACACTATCGCTAAATCTTAAATTGATCAGCCAGCTGGCCGATTATCGGAATCTTCCACTGTTTTCCCAGCATCGCCTTCACCAGCGCTATCAAATCAAACAACATCAACACCGCGAATAATAAACTGCCCCATACCTCCATCCACACCACCGCCACCAGCGTCAACGTTATCGCAATCAGCATCACCAGCCCTTGTTTGGCATGCCAAAACACAAACGGATCATTCTTACGCGTCAGCAGAGGCACCGCCACCAACACTCCCACATACGATAAAGCCGCCATCAATCGCCGCTCATCAATGTCCACCACATTTTTCGGATCATTCGCCCTGGTATCTTGATTAGCCATAGTTCATTTAATCATTTGATCATTTAAAATTTATTTGAAATTTGGATTTTGAAATTTGTTAATTAAGCGACCATCCCTGTTTACAGTCTACAACTCCCATAATAAAAACAAACCCTGCTTTCGCAGGGTCTATTTAACCATATTATGGTCGCGTGCTACATCATCCCCATACCGCCCATATCAGGCGCGGCTGGAACATCTTTTTTCTCTTCCGGAATATCAGTTACTATCGCTTCCGTAGTCAACATGATTGACGCGATTGAAGCCGCGTTCTGCAAAGCCGATCGGGTCACCATCTTCGGATCCACAATCCCCGCTTCAAACATATCCACATAGACATGATTCTGCGCGTCATAACCAATCTTGCCGCCCCGCTTACGCAACTCCTCCACTACTACCGATCCTTCCCGTCCCGCATTAAAAGCAATCTGCCGCACCGGCTCTTCCAGGGCTCTCATCACCAATCTCATGCCCGTTACCACATCGTTATGAACTTCATTACTGCCTTTCTTCTCTTCCTGCTTAATGGCATTAGCCACTTTATTGGCCGCCACCAGCAAAGCCACTCCGCCGCCCGGCACAATTCCTTCCACCACTGCCGCCTGCGTAGCCGATACCGCGTCTTCCACTCGATGCTGTCTTTCTTTCTGTTCCGTTTCCGTAGCCGCCCCCACTCGAATCACCGCCACTCCGCTGGCCAGCTTGGCCAATCTTTCCTGTAATTTCTCCTTATCAAAATCAGAGGTTTCCATTTCAATCGCCTGCTTAATCTGCGCCACTCGGGCATCAATCTGCTTTTGTCCGCCTTTGCCCCCCACTACAGTCGTGTCATCCTTTGTCGCGATCACTCGATCAGCCTGACCCAGATTATCCACTTCCACATTTTCCAGCTTCAAACCAACTTCCTCTGAAATTACCTGGCCCCCGGTCAATACCGCCATATCTTCCAGCATTTCCTTGCGCCGATCGCCAAATCCCGGGGCTTTCACCGCCACCGCGTTGAAAGTGCCGCGAATCTTATTCACCACCAGCGTCGCCAAAGCCTCGCCTTCCAGATCTTCCGCGATAATTACCAGGTCTTTCTTGCCCATCTGCATTAATTTCTCCAGCAGCGGCAATAAATCAGCTACCGCTGAAATCTTCTTATCGGTAATCAGAATATGCGCGTCTTTCATTTCCGCTTCCATCTTCTCGGTATTAGTCACCATGTAAGGACTGATATATCCCTTATCAAACTGCATGCCTTCCACCACTTCTGATTCCAGGCCCAGAGTCTGCGACTCTTCCACCGTAATTACTCCATCTTTGGTCACTTTTTCCATCACTTCCGAAATCAGCTGGCCCACTTCTTCATCTTGCGCCGAGATAGTAGCCACTTGCGCCACTTCTTCCTGCCCGGCCACTTTCTTTTTTTGAACTTCCAGAGAATCAACTGCCACCCTCGTCGCCTGCTCAATACCTTTACGCAATACCATGGGATTAGCTCCAGCCGCGATATTCTTTAGCCCTTCATTAAACATAGCCTGGGCCAGAATGGTCGCCGTAGTTGTTCCATCCCCCGCCACATCATTAGTTTTTTCGGCCACCTGCTTCACCAATTCCACTCCCACATTTTCCTCCTTGTCAGGCAGTTCAATATCTTTAGCGATGGTTACCCCATCATTAGTAATAGTCGGCGAACCAAATCCTTTATCCAGCACTACGTTTCTACCTTTAGGACCCAGCGTCACTTTTACCGTATTGGCCAATTTGTTGACCCCCGAGCGCAAAGCTTCTCGCGCGCTCTCATCAAATGAAATTTTCTTTGCCATATATTAGTTTAGACAGTTAACAAATTAATAGTTAGTCGCGTACAATACCCAGAATCTTGTCCTCCTCAATCACCAGGTACTCTTCTTTATCAATCTCCACTTCATCTGGAGCATACTTGGTAAACAACACTTTATCTCCCACCGCTACGCTCATCGGCGCTACTTCGCCATTATCCTGACGCTTGCCGGGACCCACGGCCACGACTTCACCCTGCATGGGCTTCTCCTGATCAACGGTGTCTGGCAATACAATGCCGGATGCCGTCACTTCCTCTGGTTCCAGAGGCTTAATGACCACCTTGTCATTCAACGGTTCAATCTTCATCTTCATAATATTTATGAATTATTTAAGGTTAATTAATAACTTTTCTTTATATAAAAATATGCTTAATTAAGCAAGAGCATTTCCTCTCATATCAGTAATAAGCACTCTACCACCTGGACTGCTAATTTGCAACCCCCCGTGGTTTTGAAAAGTGCGACGCGCCTCAGCGCTAATTACTGATTACTAATTACTAGTTACCAGTTACTAATTACTAGTTACCAGTTACCAGTTACTAATTACTAGTTACCAGTTACCAGTTACTAATTACTAGTTACCAGTTACCAGTTACCAGTTACTAATTACTACTGCTCCTCAGAGCAGCGATATCTGCCCTTCCTCCTCATAATACTGATTCAATATCACCGGCACTTTCGAATCCGGATGAAACGCCAATTCCTCATTAGACACCACCACTCTTCCCAACCGCCCGGGCATCGTATGCTTAACAATAAATTTCCGCTGCACTTTCTCCGCCCATTTCTCCAGCCAATCCCCCGGCAGTTCCTCCAGAAAATTCTCTATCCACTTCCTAAACCGCCTTTGCCCTAAACTTATTCTCACCCGCAGTCGGGCCGGCGCGTACCCTGCTTCCGGAAACATCAGCCACCGCTTGATCCACGCGTCATTCAACCCTACCCATTTCTTGAAAGTTCCCAGTCCATAAAACGGCACCACATGATGCCACAATACCGCCGTATATACATTGCGGATTTCCGGCTTCATTGTAAGCGACCTATCAGTTATATAATGATTCAAACACACTTTATTTGGCGCCGTCCGGTCCCAATACTTCCGCCTGCGCCTCATCAAATGAGTCACCGATAACAACAGCAGTCGGGCCGTCCATATCCGCCCCTCTTTAACTATCACCAGCAAATCCAGGTCGCTGGATTTCCTGGCCGTAAACAAGGCCAGTGATCCACTCCCGCCCAGCATCCTCACAAACGGAATCCAGGTTAACCGCCTGACTATTTGTTTCAACAATCTCCACTTTAATTGTGCTATAGCGTGCTTCCTTAAATATGCCCGCGTATATTCTTGCCGGTATTCCCTCTCCCTGCCAGAGCTAGATGTGTGTCCCCTCCTCCTTTCAGAGTCAGGCGTGTGTCCCCTCTCCCTGCCAGAGTTAGGTGTGTGTCCCCTCTCCCTTTCAGGGAGAGGGCTAGGGTGAGGGTTCGCAATCAAGCCCACTTTCCGGCTCTCACCCCTCATCCTCTCCTTCTCCCCTAAAGGGGAGAAGGGAATTGAAGATTCTGACCGCAATTCCGACTTCAGTCCATAATACCCCCACTGCCGCCATATCAATCTCGACAAATATTCCCCGGCCAACACCTCCTCAATATCCCGCAAAGCCGGCACCTGATGTCCATGCCATCGCGTCCCCTTTCCCGCCTTGTCAACAATCAAACTCCGCCAAATCTGCACATCAGTTAATGGTTTACTATAAATCGCAAAATACCGCAACGTATCATACACCGCCTGCTCCAAATCATGTTTCTCTGTACCGCCACCCCCTGAACTCATAGATTGTTTAGATTATCTTTGACTTTTAACCTGTACTTTTGCCTTTTGCCCTTTACCTTTTTAATTTAGGGCTCCCCTGATACACCCTCATAATTTCCTCGCCAAATCTGTTCGTCTGGCTCTCTACCAGCTCCACCCCCGGATACATTTCCTTATACCGATCAGCATCCGGCAAAGTTGACTGGGTGAATATCATAATCTCTCCCGGGTCCATGTTAATCAAATAGCTTTTCTCCGGCACCACCGACCTGTATCTATGTTGCTCCTCATCCGGATGAACCTCATCGCCCGTCGTATACTCATGCGCCCGCACACTCAATAAAAAGTGCGGTGTCTGCAAAGAAAATCCATCCAGCACTAGATAAGGCTTCGCCGCACCTCGCCCACTGCCCTGACTAGCCTCATACTCCTCTATATATTTTACTGCCTGGGTTAAATCTGCCCGGTAATCATAATAAGCCCCCGCGTCATTTCTAGCCACTCCAAAATATAACCCGCCATCATAAATTATGCCCACCAACAAAAGTAATGCCATTATTCCATACCCCGCCCCCAATAAAACCGAACCTCTCATTCTTCTCCTTAGCCAGTTCACTATCACTGCCCCCGCCGTACCGGCCAGCACGAATATCGGCACCACCAGTCCAATTGACCTTAAACCATGCGGCATCCCCTCCGCCGTGGCTATCACCGGCACTAGCATACCGGCAATAATCAACAGGAAATAAGCATAGCTCATCCCCAAATGCACTTCCTCTCCCCGCCATATCTTATACCCCACCATTACCACTCCCCGTATCGCCCAGGCCAGACCCAGTAAAAACAACATCCCCACCAATGGATTTAATAGCGGAAAACCGGCCACGTTATGCCGCCAATTCAAATCACCTGATCCGGCAAAAAATGACAACAAAGTTTCCCGCGTTGAATAAATCAAAGTCCCGGCCAATGTTCCGCCTCCATATTCATCCTGCAATTCCTGATTAAATATTGATACTTGCCCGGCCCGGCCCACAAAATCCGCCGGCTCCTGAACGAAATACCATCCCAAAGGAGCAAACACTAATATTGCCGTTACTATTGAGATTATTAGTTGACGCCCATATCTTCGACCATGAGGAAATCCAATTTTCTTGTGCGCCGCCGCTATCACCAGTAAAAACAACACCCCCAGCACCACTCCCGCCATCACCCGATAAGCTATATACGTATAAAAACCTCCGGCAAAAGCCGCCCCCGATAGCGCCGCGTACGCGTAAGACATCTTTTTCTTGCCTTGTTTCACTGATCGAATAGTATATCCTGCCCAAGCCGTAAATAAGGCTACAAACAACGGAATCAAAATTGCCCGAAAACCCGTCCGCGACATGGTCACGTGCCAATGATTAGTCGCCAAAAACAGCGCCGCCAGCAAACCCGCTATCCGGCCATACCAGACCCGAGTGGCAAAATACATAGCTAAAACCGTTGCTGTCCCAATCAATGCCGACACCAGATGCAGCTGCCAGAACCCGATCCCAAGCCATCCAATTGCTGCCGCTTCCAGATAAAAATACAGCGCCTCCCGCCCATTCCCCCGCGGATAAAATGGTCTCAAATCACCACTATTGATCAGCAAAGCATCTTCTCCATTCGCCGCCTCATCAGGAAACAGCCCCGGCGGAAACTGCTGAATATCATACAATCTGAACAGTCCGGCCACTAATACTACAGCCGTCAATACTAATCCCGTTAATACTACTCTTCTCATCTCCTTTATTATACCAAAAAAGATATCCCCAAATTATCACCACGTGTCAAATGATTTAACTATGACACCGAACACGTTTTGGTTGAATGATTAATTTAGACACCGAAACTGCTTCCGATAATTCCGCCGACAC
>QIFI01000086.1 GCA_003229735.1 Candidatus Anderseniibacteriota bacterium
CGATTCAGAAATATTTTATCTCTGTATGGGATCTCACATAAATAATTATCAAGACAGCCAATTAAAAGCCTTAGCTTATGAACGAGCAGAGCTATTTTTTGACGCGCAAACATAGGTCAATCTACACAAACCGTCGATTGGTTATTTTGGGATGGTGACTAAGAGAGTCCTTAGAACCCCTCTCCCCTCTGCCCTGCCCGCCGAACTGGCGGGGGAAAGGGCTGGGTGAGAGGTGCCGCAACACCGCCGCGTTTGAAAACTCTGTCTGCTGTCTTAGCGGATTGATATTTGTAATTTGACAATTCTCGGCTAGCGCAGCGAGCCGAGTAACGACACTCCCGTCATGATGTTCGGGGTCTTCAGTTTTAATATATCCAGCACCGTCGGCGCCGCATCGGCCAGCACCCCCACCGGCGCCGACAAAATATCATCTATTTCTTGCCGGCTTTTCCCCGCTGATCTCTTCAAATCCCTCCGCACGTAATGAAAAGGCACCGGGTTTCCACTGTGATCTTTTGAGGCCGACCCCGTCTCCAAATCAATCATTTGTTCCGCGTTGCCGTGATCAGCCGTGATCACCATGGCCCCGCCTTTAGCCAGCGCCGCTTCCGACAACCTCCCCAAATTCAGATCTACAAACGCGCAGGCTTTCTTGGTGGCCTCAAAGTCGCTGGTGTGCCCCACCATATCGGCGTTGGCATAATTGATAAAATACACATCATAATCCCCCCTCTGTATCTCCAGCAATAGGCGATCCGTAATTGTTCCCGCCCCCATATCCGGCTCCTCCGCGAAATTTCTCACACTTGATGATTTTATCAGCACCCGGTCCTCTCCCGGAAATGGATCTTCATGCCCCACGCTCAAATAGTAGGTCACATGCGCGTACTTTTCCGTTTCCGCCATATGCAGTTGCGTTAATCCCGCGTCCGAAATTAATTTAGCCAGAGGATCAGGAGATTTCATTTCCGCGTAAGCCGCGTAAGCACTCAAATCAGGATCATATGTGGCCATCGTTGCCACAAATAAATTACCGGGTGGTCTGGCTTTCCATCCCACCTGCTCTGGATTAGTAAACGCCTGGGTTAATTGCCGGGCCCGATCCGGTCTAAAATTAAAGAAAATAATCGCGTCATTATCTCTAACTTCAGCCACCGGCCCGCCCCCTCGGGTAATCGCCGTCGCCAATATCTCTTCATCATCCAGTCTTTGCCGATACGCCGCTTCAATCGCTTCCCTCGGGGAAGATGCTCCCGGCGGACGATCTCCTCCCGTCAGCATGTCAAATACCGCCTTCGTCCGATCCCAGTTCCGATTTCGATCCATGGCATAAAATCTGCCCGTTACCGACGCGATCTTTCCTACCCCATATTTGCCAATCGCTTCCTCAACCTGCTGTAAAAAAATCCTGGCACTGCGGGGCGGTGTATCACGTCCATCCGTAAACATATGAATAAACACCCGATCTTCAAACTTCCGGTTATTTAACATCTTTAATAAAGCCGCCAGATGATTAATGTGTGAATGCACCCCGCCCGTCGACACCAGCCCCATTAAATGCAAACTGCTTTTATTCTGCTTAGCATGATCAATGGCCGCGTTGAATGCGTCATTATCAAAAAATGATTTATCTTCAATGGTTCGATCAATATGCGCCATTATCTGATACTCCACTCGACCCGCTCCAATATTCCGGTGACCCGTTTCCGAATTTCCCGCTACTCCGTGCGGCAGTCCCACTTCCAATCCCGAAGCCTGTATCACCGCCATCGGATAGTATTCGTTAAAACTATCCATCACCGGTGTCGCCGCCGCCAGAATCGCGTTGCCTTCCGCCGCCAGTCTTACTCCCCAGCCATCCAGAATAATCACCAGCAGCGGCTTCGGTCTTTTCATAGTATTCATCCTTCTATTCTAAACTATCTGCCCCCCAACCTCTATAGATATTTCCTATGAAATGCCGCTTCAGAATAAGCGGGTGGCGGCGCGGGGGTCCCCCCGCCGAGCCCCAGCAGGCCGCCTTGGCGGCCGATGCGGTCGGGTGGGGGTGCAGCGTCGACAGGACCCGCCTCAATATCCGTGGTATTTCCTACTGATGCTTCTCTTATAGATGTTAAAAAACGAAACGTAGCGGGGGCCGGAATTGCACCGGCGATCTCCTGGTTATGCCTACTACTACAATTTTCATTGCTCTCACCAAATATGAGATTTGTAGTCTGGACTGTCCCTTTCACCATGAATGGTGATCCGCCAACCAGTCTCTACACCTTCCTGGCACCTGTTAAATACTGGGGCCGGGCTTGGCTCGGGATTACCTCAAGCTTACTTGTATAGCTTTAGGGGCTTCCCCGAATTTGACGGATGATCTTCTTAATAGTTACCCATTAAGACGCCCAATTTATTAAATGAGCCAGGCGAGATACTACTTCTCCACCCCGCGATACATTGATTCAACTTCATGAATCAATGCTCCAGTATAGTCCATATTTATTCTCCAGGCAAATGTCAAAGCCATTTAACAAAAAAGTGCCAAAATTATATTGCGTAAATCATCCCCTGACGGAACGTTAATACCAGACCGGTGGTCGCTTGACCAGGGGGAATAACACACAGATCAACCACCTCGTCGATGACCTACTGTGTCCAAAGAAGCTCCTCTGTTATGTTACTAACAAGAGCTTAACAACACCCCTTTAGGGGGTGTTGTCGTTTGGGGCTGTAAAAAAATAGCCCTGCTGGATGAATCCATCAGGGCTTTTTGTTTTGTAATGCCACTCTATTTCGTCAGCTTTTTCAGCTTCCTATGAAACTGTTTGGCCAGTGAAGCGGCTTCCTGCCATTGACTATCGTTGCCATTAAGATCGCGGCAAGCTTCGCGCAGAGATTCCAGAGCCGGAAAGAAATTGTCCAAATTAACTTTGTCAACCATGTCCCGGTGTTGGTTATCCGCTTCGCTCTTAAAAATTTGAGCCTGAAGCATTAAAACCTTCAGTTCTTTAAGAGAGATGATATTGGTATCCCCGGGCAGCCACTCCGCGTACTGTTGATCAGGGGTAAGCTTGGCAGTAAACGTAATTTCCGCTACGTCTTCGTCATTCAGATCAGGAATATTACCGTCCTTAAGCTGTTTGACCAATCCAGCTCGCTCCTCAACTGGAATATCTAAAGCTTGGCACAACACCGCCAACTGTTCCTGGGTAAAAGGAATCGTCACTTGGCGAACCTTTATCGCCAATTGACGGTCAGGAATACGACAGGCCAATTCTTCCAATTCTTTCTCAAAACTTTCCCGAACTGCCCCCTCCTCATGATAAAGTTGCTGACATAACTCCACAAACCACGGGCGGTCATATGAACCTTCAGCCAATGCCATGCAATGCCAGCGCAGAAATTTATTAAGCCTCCGCCGAGTCAACACACCCGTACAGAAAGAAAGACCATGCCACAAACTAGCTTTTTCCCATGTATTACTTTGTGTGTCCAGACCACACACGCGCATCACGTGGTCCAGTCTAACCTTTGTATCTCCATCATCACTCCTGATCATATGCACCATCCGAAAAATAGCCGCCCTCTTGGCAGGCACCCATAACACAGTTCCATTGTCGGGAATCGGCCCACCCCATTCATAACCACGCATAGGCGCTTTATTAATCTGTCCAAAATTCAGGGAATAATCATAATTAGAGAACATTGCGTCAATATTCTCTGCCAAACCCAATTCAGGGTCTGACCACAGACTATCCACTGGAAGAGTCAGGCTAAGGTCAGATCGTTGTGCATCAAATATCTCCCGCAACAACGGGTAATAATAGTATTTAGCAGGATTTAGCCGCAGATTATCCCCTCGATGAGCATCAAAAAACCTCGACAGAAGATTGTCATTAAACTTTCTAACTATCTCGAGCCTCTCCAAAAGACCCTCCAGTATGATATCATCCTGGTTCGCCAGCGCCTCAATGTGCTGACGCGAAACTGCGATAGCTTGCCTTAAATCAGGCACGGGAGCAATTCGAATTGGTAGGGGAAACGACATGCATCACCTCCATTTGTTGAGAGTAAATTTACAAAGAACGAAGTTTTCAATCAATAACCTACACAAACAGACTTCAAAGTATACTATCACTACCTGATAATGTCAATATTACAAGCATGATAATAGCTACAATTAGTCATAAATATGTAGCGGGGGCGAGAATCGAACTCGCGACCTCGGGCTTATGAGTCCCGCGCTCTAACCATCTGAGCTACCCCGCCATATTGGCCTATAACATACATCCTGGCTAAAAAAATGCCAAATATAACCGGTGAATAATACTAGTACCGTTACAACCTGCTAATACCAGGCAGAAGAATTTAAGTATGGCTATAATGGGTTATATCTGATATATGACTACCCATCATAGCTTAGTTGTAACGGCACTAGACAGCTATATAAATTCATGTATCCTACTTCTACGGTTCCTTGTTTATCCCGAAAAAGAGTAAAATTTGAACAGAGAATAAGTTTAATGGTCCCGTGGTGTAACGGTTAGCACTGAAGCTTGTCAAGCTTTCGGCGAGGGTTCAACTCCCTCCGGGACCGCCCGTACCTTTCTGATCCTTACCAAAATAAGGAAACCTGTCATGGCCATCAGCAGCTGCCAGCCCATCGCCGTCGGTATCGTATTGCTCCTCCCCGAACCTGCCCGGCAATTAATTTACAAATTAAACCGGCGGGCTATTAAACAAGGCATCAGTGATATTATCCTGGATAATTACCATCTTCCTCATATCTCTCTATGCCTGGGCATCTGGGATCAACAACAGCACCATCAGATAGTGCCGCAAGTACTAGCGTTATGCGGCGGCCATCCCAAAATTGATCTTTTATTGGATAAGTGCCTATCACTTGGATCAACCGATGAACTGGATTGTCGTTTTTATTGGCTCCGCGCGCTGACCCCCAGAATACCAACCTCTCTTCATGATCTTCACCGGACTGTTATGGTCTCCCTGGCCTCTTTTCTCAACCATATTGACCCGGCCCCCGATATGTTTATGGCTCCCCCTGATCCGCATCCTGATACCTTAAATTGGGTGGACAATTTCGACCCTGAATCGTCTTTCGAAAATTTCGCTCCTCGCGTCACCATCGGCTACGGCCCGGCTGGGAAAAAAATATCCACCGATGGTCTTCTGCCTATCAAATGCACAGTTTCAAAATTAGCCATCGTCCATCTAGGCTCTCATTGTACAGCCCAGCGAATCGTCAAATCTTTCGATTTAAAGTAAAACCTAACCCGGCGCGTCTCCCGCGCTCTTTTTTTGCTTAAGAATTACTAGTTACTAGTTACTGATTACGAGTTACTATATTCCCATGACCGTCCGTGTCTTCATTTCCGGATCATTTATTGTGGCCCTGCTATCCTGGTCGATCTGGATTTTAATTCTCAATTTACTCGACCCCACCCAGGCCGGCTGGCTGGGTTTCTCGCTCTTTTTCCTGGCCCTTTTCCTGGCCATCTCCAGTTCTACCGGTCTCTTGGGCTATACTTTCCGCCGTCTCATCGCCCCTGATCAATTGGCTACTTATGCCGTCCGCTCCGCCCTAAGACAAGGAGTATTGTTTGGCGTTTTCCTCGATTTACTGCTCTTGCTCCAGCGCCTGCGCCTCTATCGCTGGTATCTGGCCGTCGGCGCCATTGTACTATTTCTGCTAATTGAGTTAACTTTTCTAGGTTATGACCGAGCCTCTCACCGAAAAACTGCAACACCTGCGGACTGAAGCCAAGCACGCTTTAGATAAAGCGGCTGATCAGGATAGCCTGGAACCATGGCGGGTAAAATATCTGGGCCGCAAAGGGCAGTTAGCCCGGTTAATAAAAGATATATCTCAATTAGACGCGCCAGCCCGCAAATCAGCCGGCCAGCTGGCTAATACCATCAAACAGGAATTGACCCAGGCCTTCACTGCCCGGGCCGCCGTATTTCGGGATCATCATTCAGCTCCCGCCACCGCTTTATCCGGCGCCTCTCTCCCGCCCGCCTCATCCGTCGGCCATCTGCATCCCATCACTCTGTCTATCCGCCGCATCCAGCATATCTTTGCCCGTATGGGCTTTATCGTGGCCGAAGGTCCGCTAGTCGAAGACCCGGCTTATAATTTCGACCTGCTGAATATTCCCTTGCATCATCCGGCTCGAGCCGAAACTGATACTTTTCATACCGCCTCCGGATCCGTCCTGCGTACTCATACTTCTCCCGTCCAATTGCGGGCCGTCCTGGCCATGAATCTCACTCCTCCTTTCAGCGTCATTTCCCCGGGCCGGGTGTTCCGATCCGAAAGCACCGACGCTTCTCATGAGCACACCTTTCATCAGCTCGAAGCCTTCATGGTCGGGGAGCGCGTCACCGTGGCTGACTTCAAAGGAGTGGTCAAAAAATACTTCTCTGATTTTTTTGAACAAAATGTCACCACCAGATTGCGTCCCTCATATTTTCCTTTTGTTGAACCCGGATTTGAAGTAGACATGAGCTGTATCATTTGTCAGCAGGCCGGCTGTAGTGTTTGCGGCCGTACCGGCTGGCTGGAAATGATGGGGGCCGGCATGGTCCACCCCAATGTCCTGAAAAATATGAATATCGATCACACCAGATGGCAGGGCTTCGCCTTTGGCGGGGGCATCGACCGCCTGGCCATGCTCCGGCACCACATCGATGATGTCCGTCTGTTTATGTCCGGCCGTCTGGATTTTCTAAATCAATTCTCATGAAAATATCATATAATTGGCTCCAGGAATTACTGCCGGATTTAAACTCCGCTCCTAAAGACATCGCGGAATTGCTGACCCTGCACAGCTTTGAAACTGAAGTGGCCGGCCGCCTGGCCGTCAATCCGAAAGTTCAAGTTCGCAAAATTATTAAACTGGAACCTCACCCCAACGCCGATCGCCTGCAACTAGCTACTATCACCAACGGCCTTGAAAAAATCACCGTCGTTTGCGGCGCCCCTAATATAAAAATTGGCCAGCTGGTCCCATATTCACCGCCCGGAACTGCATTATTCGACGAAACAGGTCAGGACTTTACCATCAAAGAAACCACCATTCGCGGGGTGACCAGTCCCGGTATGCTTAATTCCCTGCGCGAATTGGGATTGCACCCGGAGCACGCCGGCATTTGGATCCTGCCGGATGATCTTCCCTTGGGGACAAGTCTGGCCGATCACTTTCCGGCCGATACTATTCTGAAAGCTGAAATTACCCCCAATCGCGCCCATGATTGCTTGAGCCACTTGGGTATTGCCCGCGAAATTGCCGCCCTGCTGGCCCTGGAAGTAAAGCCGCCCCCTCTGGCCGAACTGCCCCAGCCCTCGTCAAGCATCAATGGCATCTCCCTCGGCGACATCAATATTCCCCGGTATATGGCCGTGGGTTTTACAAATCTGGTCGCTAAACCCTCTCCTCTCTGCCTACAAGCTTATCTCTTAGCCTCCGGCGCCAAACCCCACAACCAGCTAGTTGATATTACCAACTATGTAATGTATGAAATCGGTGATCCCACTCATTTATTCGATGACCAGACTTTGCCCGGCCAGATTCTGGGCGTCCGGCCGGCCACAGACGGTGAGAAAATAACCGCCCTGGATAATGAAGTATATCAGCTAACTCGAGATGACCTGGTTATTACCATTGATGATAAAGCCGTCGCCATTGCCGGCATTAAAGGCGGCGCCGCCACCGGCATCAATCCAAGCACCACCTCCGGCCTGCTTGAATCCGCTAATTTTCCGCCGCACGCCATTCAGCAAACAGCCGGCCGGTTAAATTTATCCACCGAGGCTTCCTATCGCTTTGCCCGCGGCCTCGACCCCAACTTGATCGATATCTCCACCCGCCGAGTCGCCTATCTCCTCTTAACCTCCGGCGCCAAAATTACCGGTGTTATGGATTACTACCCTAAGCCCAGCCGTCGACCCGTTATAAAATTTGATCCGAATCAGGTGTCTCAATTCGCCGGCCTGAACATAGCCCCGGATCAAGTCAAAGATATTCTGATCCGCCTGCGCTGTCAGGTTGATGATACCGCCCATTTATGGGCCGTCACCGGGCCTGATGATCGCTTGGATTTAAACATCCCGCCGGACTTAATCGAGGAAGTGCTTCGCGTTATCGGTCTGGATAAGATCCCATCTCGGACCCCGAACATAACCGCCGCCTCTCGTCCCTTATCAGACCGCGTCCAATGGCGGGAGTTGACGCGCGATCTTCTGGCCGCCGCCGGCTTCACTGAAACTTACAACTATTCTTTTTCTCATCAGCCAAGCCTGGACCTGGTGGGCCAAACCCTGGACAAATCCATAGCTATTGAAATTACTAATCCTATTTCTCCCGAGCAAAAGTATCTCCGCCAAAGTCTTTTACCTGGAATATATGGCCACCTGCTGGCCAATAAATCCAAATTAGGTAAAAGAGCCCGCTCCGTCGAACAGGCCATATTTGAAATCGGCCGGATATTTACTCGCGGTGATGAAGGAATTGTCGAGGGCATCGTCGAAATCGAACATGTGGCCGGCATTTCCTGGGGAGAAGAGGGTCAGGCCCATATTAAAGGCACCGTCGATGATATCCTGGACCAATTCAGTATTTCTCGAACTGATTTAAGCCGGTTCGGACAAGTTGGTCTGCTGGATACTGATACCCGCCTGGCCCAAAAGCTGAATACTCCAGTCGCCTTTTTCGAATTGGATTTCGACCGGCTCATCAACAGCGCCGAGCGGGATCCCGACTACCAGCTCACCACTGGCGGACCCGGCCTTAAATATCAAGCCTCCAGTAAATACCCTCCCGTTTATCGTGATCTATCGATCATCGTTTCTCCTCAAGTCACCATTGAGCAAATTCAAGGCCTAATTGAAGATACCGGCAAAGATCTGATCGCAGATGTCGACCTGTTCGATGAATATCAGCACCAGGGCCAAACCAGCTACGCATTTCACCTTAAATATCAATCACCCCATCGCACCCTCACCGATCAGGACATAGAAAAAATCCACCACAAAATCATTTCCGTATTAACCAAAGAACTAAACGCTCAAATACGATAGCCGCGCGTTAATCACCCTTAAGTTGCGAGGCGCACTCCCTTCTCCCTTTCAGGGAGAAGGGCTGGGGATGAGGGACGCCACGTTGAGGTGATCAAAGAAACCATGGAATTACTCGATCGCCATGATGCCCGCCTGGAAAACATTGACCAACGCTTATCCGTAGTGGAACAGCGAGTTCAACAATAGGGCAGGGCAGTATAGAAAAATTAAAAAGTGAAAATTCCCAACCGTATTCGTGTCATTCGCATGAGATTCGCGGATTAAAATCGCTTCCAATTTTGCCCTGCATCCTGTAAAATTAAGCTATAGGAGAGATATTTACCCATCTCTTTTTTAAGTAAGACCGCTTTAGAAAACATATATGGCCACAAAAAAAGCACCAAGTAAACCCGCTTCTAAACCCAAAACCAAGCCCAAATCCAAATACGGAGCCGAACAAATAACCGTCCTGGAAGGTCTGGATCCGGTCCGCAAACGCCCCGGCATGTATATCGGCGGCACCGGTAAAGACGGCCTGCATCACCTGGTTTGGGAAGTCACCGATAATTCGATTGACGAAGCCATGGCCGGATACGCTGACACTATAACTGTCAGGCTTCTTGATGACGATGTAGTTTCAGTCGCCGACAACGGTCGCGGCATCCCGATTGATAAGCATAAGAAAACCAAAAAATCGGCCCTGGAAACAGTCATGACTACTCTCCACGCCGGCGGAAAATTCGGCGGTGAAGGCTATAAAGTATCCGGCGGTCTTCATGGTGTTGGCGTATCAGTAGTAAACGCCTTATCCGAATGGGTGGAGGCCGAAATCCATCGCGATGGGGGAGTATACCAGCAGAAATATACCCGCGGCAAACCTGCCCAGCCGGTTCGCAAACAAGGCCCCTCAAAAACCACCGGCACCACCATCACCTTTAAGCCGGATCATAAAATTTTCAAAGATACCAAATTCGACTGGCATGTTATTCTACAGCATTTAAGACAGCAGGCCTACCTCACCCCCGGCGTGCGCGTGATTATCAGCGACGAGCGGGAAACGGGAAAAATCACCAGCTACACTTTCTGGTTTGAGGGCGGCATCAAATCGTATGTCGAACAGCTCAATTACAACAAAGACCACAAAAATCAGCACATTTTTTATGCTAAACAGGATTTTGACGCCCACGCCTCCGTAGAAATAGCCCTGCAATACACCGACTCATATCAGGAAACCATCCTGTCTTTCGCTAACAATATCCACACTATCGAAGGCGGCACACACATGACCGGTTTTCGCACCGCCTTAACCCGTACCCTCAATGATTACGCCCGCAAGAACAATATGCTCAAAGAAAAAGACGCTAATCTCACCGCCGATGACGTCAAAGAAGGCTTAACTGCTATCGTCAGCGTTAAGCTGGCCGATCCCCAATTCGAAGGCCAAACTAAAGCCAAATTAGGCACGCCCGAAACGCGCGGTCTGGTTACTCAAGTTATGAATAGTGCTTTTGCCGAATATCTGGAGGAGAATCCCCGCGAGGGCCGGGCCATCATTGAAAAAGTTTCCCTGGCCGCCAAAGCCCGCCTGGCCGCCCGGGCCGCCCGCGACACCGTGCTTCGCAAAGGCGCTCTGGATGGCTTCGCTCTCCCCGGCAAACTGGCCGACTGCTCGGAACGCGACGCCGCCAAATCAGAAATTTTTATCGTGGAAGGGGATTCTGCCGGCGGTGCCGGCGGATGCTTCTCGGGAAACACAAAAATTCAACTGGCTTCAGGAAAAACCAGAACTATTAAACAACTAGCTCAAGACTGGGAAAAAGGCATCTCACATTTTGGATATGCCGCCAACAAAACTGGAGACGTGCGTATAGTGCCTCTTGAGCATCCACGACGTACCAGGCGCACTGCTTCTCTGGTTGAAGTAGAGCTCGATAATGGCCAGAAAATAAAATGTACACCCGATCATTTGTTTAGACTTCGTAACGGTTCCTATGCCAAAGCAAATACTCTTCAACCAGGCCAAAGTCTAATGCCTCTAAAAATCCGTTTCACCAAGTCAGGAGAAAATCCGGGTCCGGGTTATGAAATGGTTTGGATGAATAATCAGGAAAAATGGAATCATACTCATCATCTGGCAGATCTATATAACCTGGTTACCAAAACTTATAGTCAAAGCGCGGGCCCCATGCGCCATCACGCCAATTTCGACAAAGCTAATAATGATCCCCGCAACATTAAGCGTATGACCAAAGAACATCATCTTAATCTGCATTCAAAACTGGCTGCCTCACAACTCAAGAAATTATGGCAAGATCCCGAATATCGTCGCCGCAAAATCAAGCAAGCCAGCCTGTCAGCTAAAAAACAGTGGCAGGATCCTGCCTATCGCGCTTATATGAGTCAACAAGCCAGGAAGCAGAGAAAAAACCCAGCTATGAATAAGGCAGTTCTCGATGGTTTTCAGATATGGTTCAAAAACCTCACTCCAGATCAATACGCCGAATACTGTCAACGATCCCAAACCCTCTTTGCCAATTACTGGGCTAATCAGGAGCATCGGCAAACTCAATCAAAACGCACTACCAGTCATTTTACTAATCATCCTGAAGCTCGGGATCATCATAGAATTAAGGCTAATGAACAGTGGTCTAATCCTGAATTGCGCTCCTGGCGTTCACAAAAAACCATCGAGCAGTGGCAGGATGACAAATATAGGGAACATCATAGTCAGTCGGTCAAAGACTGGTGGAAAAATCATCCCGAACATGCGGAAAAATTGAAATGTGCCCAGAAACGCACCTGGAATAATCCTGCTAAGCAGGCCAAAATCCGCCAGGAATTGGCTAGATGGCGTCAGCAAACAACTACTCAAGAGAAAGTACAAAGAATCAAAAATGGTCATAAACTCAAAGCGTTAACCTTACTTAATCAGGTTCTTGGTTCCCCTGATATAGAAGCTGAACATCGCAAATTGAGATTAAAGACAGCTCCCACCTCTGTCAGTTATGCTAGATTACTCAATGACTACTTCCAGGGAGACGAAGAAAAAATGATCGAGGCCGCCCGCAACGTAAACTGTAAAGTTGTTACCGTTAAATCTTTGTCCCAAAAAACAGATGTATATGATATAACTGTAAATCACTACCATAACTTTGCCTTAGCCTCCGGCA
>QIFI01000031.1 GCA_003229735.1 Candidatus Anderseniibacteriota bacterium
TATGAAGCCCGGGCAACTGGCATCTATACTATCGCCGTCACCTGGGGCTTCCACCCTAAAAGCACCCTGTTCAAAGGTAATCCCACTGCTATCGTCAATAAACCAGAGCAATTGCCGGAAAAAGTAAAAAACATCCTGGGAACATAAACAACCACAACATCACCCCCTCTTCGAGGGGGAATAGACCGTCCGACAGAGCGAGCCTCGCCACCGACAGGAGAGGCTTTCGTCACCATCGCCACATCTGAAAATTTAGTCATTGGATAATTAGTAATTGACTAAAAAGTAGAAATTAAAAATTAAAAATTAAAAGCGAAAGGGGGTGACCAACTCTCCCCCCAAACAAAGAAGGGAACCACTAAGTTGAGAAGACGAGTACAACAAGCTAAGCTAATATCATGAATCTACCCGCCAATCAAATCATTCTCTCCGGCCTTCAACCGTCCGGTGTCATTAAAACCAAGAGTAGACCAATGATACTCTTCCTATAATCGTCAAAATATAATCATCTCATGATCAAACAAATAAGTCTGAAAAATCCAACCCACCTACTGATGATCGCCGTAATCACCTTAACCGTGATACTGGGGCTTATTTTTTCTATACAGAGAAACAAGCAAGACCAGAACAACTGGAAAACTTTCCAATCCAAGTGGCATCCACTTATCATTAATTATCCGCCTGGTGGTCTTGTTTCACCTCATGTATATACTTATGACTATGAAAAAAATATCACCACTCTTGGCAATAAAATAAATACCATCACCATTTACGCCAATGATCCCGTTACAAATTTATACATTGAATTCTTAGATTACGAATATAATCAGTACCTTAAAGAGAATAATCAATTTAACTTGGAAAAATTTGTAAACAGTAAAATTAGTTTTTGGCGGGAATATTAAGCTAAAAACCCATATAAGGAACCAATTACAAAAAATGGCTGGCAAGGATACTTGGTTCGGGATATTGAATATGGCATCAAAAAAGACAAAGAAATCTTATATGTAAACCATAATAATCGACTCTACGGTATACGATTCGATGCGGATAATCCACTAGACCTAGCCATAATCAATACACTTCGCTTCGACGACGAATGGAAAGAACCCACAAGTCCTTTCGAACCCTATAATGTCCTCGATACAGAACATTGGCAGACTTTTAAACACGCTAGATTACCATACACACTTAAATATCCACTGCAAGGCTTGATTGATTTAGGTACTGATAATAGTGGAAAGCAGATTAGTATCATCCTTCCCCCTTCTTATAGACGTGGTGTAATTATAGGCATAGTCAATACGGAAAAATTAGGGATCAATCTTGACACACGTTTTAATCTGAAAGAATTTGTTGAACAGAAAACCCAAGTAGACAATAATAAACCGACCGAGGTAACTGAAGTAGCTGGAGAAAATTGGCAAGGCTATCAATTTACATCTCCCAATAATAACCAATTAACCAATTTATACATTGTCCACAACTCTACACTGTATTATCTTTTCTACAACAAAAATAAACCCTTAGAAAAAACTATTGTACAATCCCTCAAATTTGTCGACCAATCATAACTTACATAATAACAAGTTTCTATATCTCTTATTAAAATAACTCAACTCATGAATCTACCCGCCAATCAAATCATTCTCTCCGGCCTTCAGCCATCCGGCGTAATTCACCTGGGTAACTATTTAGGCGCCATCAAACAATGGGTCGCGCTCCAAGCCGACAACACCGCTTATTACTGCATCGTTGACCAGCACGCTATCACCGTCGATTACCAGCCCAAAGAGCTGCCTGAACATATTCTCAATACCATCGCCACCTATCTGGCCGCCGGACTTAACCCGGACCACAGCACTATCTTCGTCCAATCTCATGTCCCGGCCCACACCGAGTTGGCCTGGCTGTTGGCCACCCAGACTCCTTTTGGAGAACTATCCCGCATGACCCAGTTCAAAGAAAAATCATCTCGACAACAAGCTGAATCTCTGGGCCTCTTCGCCTACCCCGTCCTCATGTCAGCCGACATCTTACTTTACCAAACCACCACGGTCCCCGTCGGGGCCGACCAGATCCAGCACATTGAGCTGACCCGGGATATCGCCAGACGTTTTAACAACAAGTTCGGCCGGGTTTTTACCATCCCCAAGCCATTTCTCAATAAAGATACCGCCCGCATTATGTCATTAACCATCCCCACCAATAAAATGAGCAAAAGCGATGAACCAAACAGCTTCATCGCCATCACCGACCCGCCCGATGTGATTAGGAAAAAAATCATGGGAGCAGTCACAGAAACCGAATTCGATATTCGTTCTAATACCTCATCAATCAGCAACCTACGCAACATCTACCTGGCTTTCAGTGAAGAAGATCCCGCCGCTATTGATAACAGATTTTCATCCGGCGGTTATAAAGAGTTCAAAGAGGAGCTATCAGAACTAATCATCGACCGGCTCGCTCCCCTCCGCCAGAAATACACCGAATTCCGAGCCGACGAAAGTAATCTCCAGGACATCCTAACTAAGGGAGCTAAATCAGCAACCACTACCGCTAATCAGACTCTGGACCAGACTAAGAAAGCCATGGGATTAACCCTATGAACCAATATCTGGACATAGCCATCACCGCCGCCCGCGCCGCCGGCGACATTATAAAACGTGACTATACTCTAACTAAAACCGTCAGCTACAAAGATGGGGGGTCCATTGTCACCACCACCGATACCGAAGCCGAAACAGCTATTCTTAATGTTCTGAATAAAAATTTCCCCGACCACGCCTTCTTCGGCGAAGAATCTGGCGACAGCGGCCGCCCGGAATCAGATTATATTTGGGTCATCGATCCTCTGGATGGCACCACCAACTTCACTCGTCAATTAAGTCAAGTAGCCGTATCCATCGCTCTCCAAAAAAACCATCAACCCCAGATAGGCGTAGTTTATAACCCCTTAACCGACCAACTGTTTTCAGCCGTTAAGAGCCGGGGTGCTTGCTTGAATAATCAACCAATATCTCCCAGCCCTACTGATAATCTGACAAAAGCTGTCATCGGTCTGGGCCGCAGCCCCCAACCAGATCGTGACGGACTAACCGACCTGATCAGCAAATTCAGCCGCCGGGCCCGCACCGTCCGCGTCCTGGGATCTCACGCCCTGCAAACCTGCTACGTGGCCAATGGCCAACTTGACGCCTATGTTGCCGCCTCTGCCAACTATTATGACATCGCCGCCGCTTCTCTCATCGCCCAGGAAGCCGGCGCCGCCATCACTGATTTCACTACTAAAACCTGGCAGCCTGATCCCCGTGGCCGCTACGATTTACTCGCCGCCAATCCTCAACTAGCCTCGGATATCTTGAATATCCTTACCGTAACTTAATTATTTCCTCAATCTCCCTCAACTTTTCCGCCAGTAACTCCTTACTATCTGCCTCCATATTCAGCCGTAATTTAGGCTCTGTATTACTCGGCCTCACGTTCGCCCACCAATCCTGATATTCAAACCTGATCCCATCCAAATCAATCATTTTTTCCGCGTCACTATACTTGTCTTTTAACCTGGTAATCACTGCCTCCTTGTCCTCAACCTCATAATTTATCTCCGGCGTTTTAGCATAGCGCCATAACGGCGCCACAATTTCCGACAGTGCCCGCTTCTGTTCTTGTATCACTTTTAGCACATACCCCATCGCGATAATGCCGGACTCCGCGTACCAGGGCGCGAAAAAATAATGACCGGACACTTCTCCCGCGAACCAGGCTCCCTCTTCCCGCATTTTTGGTTTAATCAATGAATGTCCCACTTTCCACATCACCGGTACTCCTCCCGCCTCGCTAATCACCTCGGCCACAGCCCGAGAAGCCCTGATATCATAAATCACCGGTGTCCCTGGATGTTTTTTCAACACTTCCCGGCCAATCAAAGCTGTAGTAATATCCCCCGGAATTGTCTCACTCTTCTCCGTGCAAAAGAACACCCTATCTCCATCTCCATCAAACGCCACTCCTAAATCCGCTCCTTCCCGGTTCACCACTTCGTGTAAATCTTTCATGTTTTCCCCCTTTAACGGATCCGCTTCATGGTTGGGAAATGTCCCATCCAGCTCCCAATACAAAGGCACCACTTCACCGCCAATTCTCTCAAATACTTCTTTCATCAGCATCCCGGTCATCCCATTTCCGGAATCCACCACCATCTTTAGCCCTTCGGCGCTTACTCCTTCAGTTGCCATGTCCAGATAATCTTTCGTCACGTTTTCTTCTGTCACCTCTCCTGCCCTGGCTGCCCCTGGCCAATCCCGCTTCTCCACCAGATCCCGAATTTCCATCAGCCCCGTATCCCCCGCGATCGGAATTGCTTCTTCTCTGGTCATCTTTATTCCATTATATACGCCCGGATTATGCGAAGCCGTCACCATAATTCCCCCTTCGGCTTTAAGTTTATGCACCGCGAAATAAAATAGCGGGGACGTCGCCAACCCAATTCGCATCACCCGAACTCCGCCTTCAACCAATCCCCTGATCAATTCCGGTTCAATTTCATCCCCCGTGGGCCGCATATCCCGCGCCACTACTACTTTTTTAGCGCCCGTAAATTCAACGTAAGCCCGCCCAATATGATAAGCCTCCTCTGCCGTAAATTCATCCGGCACTATTCCCCTAATATCGTACGCCCGATAAATATCCTTATTAAACATATGACCAGATCATACTAATAACAATCCCGATTTACAAATCAATAACTCGCTCACCCACAAATAACCCGTCATTATTTTTTACCTTTAACCTGATTTTTGCCTTTTAACTTTTGCAACCTCATGCCCCCCAAACATATTCCGCAAGGCCGACACCACCTGTCCCGTATATGACGGATGGCCCTTCGAATCAATCCGAAATTTAAGAGCTTCTTCAATTATCGGCACCGGAATATTTAATTCCTTCGCCGCTTCCACCGTCCATTGCCCCTCTCCACTATGCGCCACCTCACCAGACACCTCATCCAGCCCCAGTCCATATTTTTCATACGCGTCTTTAAGCCACCCCACCAGGCTTGATTCAATCACGCTTCCATGATTATACAACCGCGCGATCGCCGCCAAATCCAGCTCTTTATTATTTCCTTCCGGTAAATTCCCGAATTTCTTCATCACCTCAAACCCTTCTCCAATCGCCTGCATCATCCCGTACTCAATCCCATTGTGTATCATCTTCACAAAATGACCGGCCCCCGCCTCGCCCATATAATCATATCCGGCTCCGGTGGCTAAATCATTAAACAACCCCGTCAATTGCTTGTAAGTTTCCTTATCCCCGCCCACCATCAAACAAGCTCCTTCCCGCGCTCCGCTCGGCCCCCCGCTTACCCCCACATCCATAAAAGTAATCCCTTTAACTGCCATCTCCCGAGCCCGCCTCACCGATTCCTTATAATTCGAATTTCCGCCATCAATCACCACGTCTCCCTCTTCCAAATTAGGCGCCACCTCCTCTAACACTTGATCCACCACCTGATGCGGCACCATCAACCACACTGTTCTAGGAGCCTCCAAAGACTTCACCACTTCCCCAGCAGTATCCTTCACCTCCGCCCCATATTTTTTGGCCGCTTTTCTCGCCCCCGCGTCAGGATCACTAGCCGCCACCGACCAATCATAATCGATCAACCTTTCCACCATATTAATTCCCATCTTTCCCAGCCCAATAAAACCAATGGGTTTTTCCGGCACGGAACCCTTCCCGACCCCGCCTTGGGGCAAAGGATGAGCCCCCCTCTTATATCTCACCACCGGCACCAAACCTTCCTTCCACACCCGCTCAATCGGATCCACAAATTGCCAGCTCCGCATAATCTCCCGAGTACTCACGAACAAAGTCTGATCACCTCGTATTACATCCAATAACAACTTGGCATAAGCATCTATAAAAGCTTTCCCTCCATACTCATGCTGATAATCAAACAAGAACTCTTTTTCCTCAATCATCATATCTTTCCCCGGCCGTTTCACCCAAAAAGACATGGTCATGCCTTCATGCGGCTGGATCCGATACTCCAGTACATTAGTATAATGTTTATCAGCATCCCGGGGACACAGACATGGCGTTCTATGCCTGAATGTCACCGTCACTTCCACTAATGAATCCTTGAGCGCCTTGCCCGCCTCCAGTATCATCGGCACCCCCCGCCACCTGGTGGAATTAATATGTGCTTTAATCTTAAAATACGTTTCTGTATCCGACTTATTCTCTACTCCATCAGCTTCCGTATATCCCTCATACTGTCCTCTGATTGTTTGTCTGACCACATCCTGACTATCCATTATCTCCAGCGCTTCCAGCACTTCCGCCCGGCCCATCCGTATATCATCAGCCTCAAACCGACCCGGATTTTCCATGGTAAACAAGGCCAGCAGCTGCAGCATATGATTTTGCCCCACGTCACGTAAAGCCCCTATCCCATCATAATAAGACCCCCGCTCCGCCGCGTCTCCCGCTTCCCACATCCTGATATGAATATTATCAATCCACTTGCTATTCCAGGCCGGGCCTAGAAAAGTATTGGAAAATCTAAAGGCTAAAATATTTCGCACTGTGTCCTTGCCCAAATAATGATCGATCCGATATATCTGTTCTTCCTCAAACAACTCTCCCATCATTTGGTCTAATTCCTGAGCTGTTTTCAGATCTTTGCCAAATGGCTTCTCCACCACTACCCGGGTCCACCCTTCTTCTGGACTGCATAGCTCCGTTAATCCCGACTCGGCCAGATTATGAAAGATTGTCTGATAAAAAGGCGGCGGCACGGCCAGATAAAATAGCTTATTGGTGCACGTCCGCCACTGATCATCCTGTCTGCCCAGTCGAGACGCCAGCGCCTGATACATCTGCTTGGCCTCAAATAATCCAGTCTGGTACACGAATTTTTTAACAAACTCATCCACGTCACCATCCCCTCCAGATCCCCTCTCCCCTTTAAGGGGAGAGGGCAGGGTGAGGGATGTTTCAGATGCTACCACTTCTCTTACCCACTCCCGCCATGATTCATCGCTCATTTCATCTTTGGAAACCCCCACCACCTGGAATAATTCCGGTAAACTGCCGCTCACATATAAATCCCACAGGGCCGGCACCAGCTTCCGCTTGGCCAAATCCCCCGTCGCCCCCAACATTACCAATATGGTCGGAAATTCCTGATCCATGACATTTACCACCGTACCGCGGCCACTATCCAAGAGCAACCTAAAAAACCAGCCATTCTGGCTTAAACAACATTAATACCCCTAATAACAACATCAATAATCCTCCAATCAAAGTAGTCCATTTACTGTATTTATGAGTCAGCCCAATCTTATCAAAACTATATAATGCCAATCCAAACACGATTAAATCATCAAAAATATATGCTCCCATATAGGTAAAGACATAAGTCTGCTTGCCCCACCAGGTCAAATTGTTAATATCCAGAATCTTAGTATAGGCCTGGGGAATACCAATCGAACACACGAATTCAAATATATTCACCGATAATGCCAGCCCCACAATCCCTATCGCTACCACCAGCGTTAATGGCTTACTGATTAAACCAGCCACCTTTTTTTCTATCTTATTCTGCTGCTTTAAACTAGCCACGTCGCACACCGGCTTATAAGTCCTCCATTTATATATGAAAAACGCCCCACTGCCTAAAGCCAACAAACCAATTAACGGCGTCACATACTTATCTAAAGCCACAAAATTCCACACCGCTAACCACACCGTCAAAATCAGATAATACATAATTGCCTGCGCCAAGATAAATAAGCCCGCGTATTGCCACATTCTCTTTCGGGAACCAACTTGAGACAACAATAAAAGAAACATCACCAGCACCCACATCGCGCACGGATTAAAACCATCTATTAACCCCAGCACCGCCGATAAACTGAATAAAGAAAAACCTCCAGTATCAATCGTCTTGCCGATTATCGGCACCGTAACCACTAAAGACGACTCCTTATCATCACAAGCCAGTAATTCATCGCACGCTCCCGCCGCCATCGAACTCATCACCCTGGCCCGGCCATCCAACACATCAACAAACCCGACCTCATCTCCGGATCCATTTTCGATTAAGTCCAGCCACAATTTCCCCGTCGTCTCCGCTGAATCAAAACCCACCATCAATGTTTGTCGAATCATCGTAATCGGCGTCCCTTTTTGTAATTCATACTTATCTGTTACCTGCCCAAACAACTCTTCGTTTTCACTCTCTTTCAAATTATAATATTCAACTTTCACCTCGGGTTTTTCCGCCTGCACCTTATCTAAAAATTCAGTCGCGGCATGACAATGTTTACACTCATCCCTAACAAATATATGTACCGTCACCGTCTCCATCTCTTCCTGCGCCCATGCCAAACTCGGCCCCATCAACGCCATCAATAAAAAAACCAGCCGGATTTTTCTCCCCATCATCTACAACTTAAAATTACCCACTTCCTCCTCTAAAAATTGCTGGATGGTCGACTTGTCAACTTCATCCCGTAAAAAATCCACTTCTACCTCCGGCACATCCTCCATATACAAAAGCTGCTCCAAAAAAAGCCGCTGATTAAACTCCACACCATATTTACTATCAGCTATTTTACACACCTCCTCCAACCTCACCTGCTTCTCAAATAACAAGAAATACATATCAATGTAATCCCGATAAGTTCCCCTCATCCCAATAGCCAAAGCCTTCATCGCCGCAATCTCTTTTACTCCCGCCATCTTCACTCCCGCATGCTCCACCAGTGGCAAAACTGGCGGATAGCGATACCAAAAAAAGGTCGCTCTCACTCCATCTATTGTGATATTCAACTGTTCCGGATTATTGATTGACGGCGCTATTACCGCGCCTGAAAATACTCGCTTTACTTTAGCCAATAAAGTCCTCGGCAATTCCTCATCTGAAAACATATCAAAATCAACCGACACCCGATGGCCAATTTGCAGCGACAGCGCGGTTCCGCCCACCAGGTAAAAATCCTTAAAAGCCTTCAACTCCGGAAACAATCTGGTACCTGTTTCAGTTAGTGCCTCGGGGTGCATGATTAAACTCATTAGGTTTCAAACCAAAAAGTAGACCAACCAACTTCAAAACCCGCGGCCTAAACTCTGTCACCGGTACCGATCGAAGCACCTCACGCAAACGCTGCCCACCATAATTACTAACCAGCCATCGCCAGTGCTTAATGTCTCCATAATTAACTGTATTAACAATGATCTCCTTATAATGCTTATCCGGATCAATTTTCTCAAATCGATACGACCACATCAAAGACCTGAACATTTCCGGTAACTGACCCTTTTTCAACCCCTTATCACCATGTTTCATTTCTGTATTGTACCACAAAACAACCCGTTAAAACAGCTTTATCTGAATGATAGCTGACAGACTAAGGTTCTCCCTTCTCCCTATAAATAAGATATCAGCTCTATATCACTCACCTCAAAACCCTAACCACCCCCCGATCCGCGTCCACCTCCACCATATCCCCGTCTTTCAGCACCTGCGTGGCTATCTTGGTGCCAATAATACATGGTTTATTCATTTCCCGAGCCACAATAGCCGCGTGACATGTTATTCCTCCTTCATCTGTTACAATCGCAACAGCCTTTTTCATCGCCGGCCCGAAACTTGGCATAGTCATCTCTGTTACCAGTATCTCCCCGACTCCAACCAGGTCAACCTCATCATAAGATGTAACAACTTTAACCACACCACGAACCAGCCCTGGAGACACTGCCGTGCCCTCAATTACTTCGCTATTACCTGCTTGCTTATGCACCAGCCTTATACTCCGCCGCTTTAGCTCCATCTCAAGATCGCACTCTAAATAAAGCGAACCGTTCAGCAGACCTACGCCCTGACGACGCTCCAGGATATTAGCCACCCACGCTTCACTTACTGATCTCTGCCCGGCCCACAAAACTTCTTTAGCAGACATAAACGGCCAGGCATCCGCCAAGGCCGCGTCTTGCCGACCCAGATATTGAGCAATTATCCCGCCTCCCTCCTCGGAATATTCTTGCGTCTTGGCTCTAAGTAATAATAACTTATTGCAAACTGTCTCCGATAAACCTGATACGTTAGGTACTACAAACACCAGCGACATCGACGTCCACCACCACTGCCATAGATCGCAGTAATCACCCAGCTCCTTCCCATTAGCAATTTTCTTCCCCTCTGCCAGATAGGGAAAAAGTTGATCCCAACCGCTCTCGAACCTGGTTATCAATAAATCAACCCAGGCTGGATCACTCTCAATACGACTAATCACTGCTCGATCAAACTTGTCTTCGCCTTCCGGGTTATATTCACTCTTGTCATACCAGACTGTAACAGCATCTTTGTCGCCGCTACGCAAAAATAACATATTATCTACTCCCACACCCAACCACTCGCGTATACCAATCCGATCGCCATAATCCCATATAGAGCACCAGAATAGCGGCCACTCATACCTCGTAAATTGCTTTTCCAAAGTTATCATTTTCTTAACGTCGTAATCGGCCTGCTTTGCACGATATAGAATTTTCCGCCTTCTCGCGCCCACTCCACATCCACCGGCCAGCCGTAATGTTTTTCTATCTTCATAACCAGATCAGACAATTCCCACACTTCCTCGTCTGATAGAGTCCGCTTACCTCCTTCAC
>QIFI01000042.1 GCA_003229735.1 Candidatus Anderseniibacteriota bacterium
GCGTCAATAAAGGCGGTGCTGCCGGTATTGATTCCGGAATTGAGTTATAAGGATTTAGCAATATCGGGAGGAAATTCAGCTCAGCGCATATGGATGGAGACAGTGATAGGCGGAAAAAATCAGGACAACAAAGAACAGATTATGGATGATTTGAGAAAATACTGTACTCTTGATACGCTCGCGATGGTAAAAATTTGGGAAGCTGTTAAACAAGATCTATGAAGATTATGAAAGTATCTGACACTGCTGGTCACCTTGAAATCGTTCAGGGAGATATCACGAAACAGCAGGTTGATGCGATTGTGAACGCGGCGAATAAATCGTTACTTGGTGGCGGCGGCGTGGATGGTGCTATACATCGCGCAGCTGGGCCGGAATTACTTGAGGAATGCAGGAAAATAGGAGGTTGTGAGACGGGGCAGGTAAAAATTACTAAAGGCTATAATTTGCCGGCCGAAAATGTAATTCATACTGTCGGTCCCGTGTATGGTCAGGAAAACGGACGGGAGGAAAAATTATTAGTAAGTTGTTATCACAACAGTCTCAAATTAGTAGAACAGCAAGGCCTTAACTCTGTGGCTTTTCCGGCGATTTCAACAGGTGTTTATGGCTATCCCAAAGAAAAGGCGGCGCGGATAGCAATCTGTGCAGTGAAAGAGGTATTTAAACAGACTGATTGGGGTATTGCTGTGGTTTTTGTATTGTTTGATGAAGAAAATGCTTCTATCTACCGGCGACTGCTGGAGTCCTTAGAATAAAGAGGTTTGAAGATGTATGGAAGTGGATATTAGGTATTACTATCTGATTGGAAGATTTTAACACTAAGTGTTGAATTCCTTAACACTAAGTGTTGAATTCTCTAGGCTTCTTTTTAACACTAAGTGTTGAATTCTTGGTTCGAAACCCGGGTGGCGAGCCAAATTGTATGTTGGAATTAATCCTAAACTTTCATGGAAGATCAAAGAATGGTGGCTGACCCCAATATCCCAATATCCCCACTTCCCAATATCTTGCGTTGGAAAGCGAGAGTCAGTTCAGTCCAGTCTTGCGTTGGAAAAGACTGGGTCTTGCCCCGCGGTGGTTTATTTAGTACAATAGTCTGCTTAGAGACGCGGCTGTGAGTGGTTGGCGTGTTGGTACAAATCCAATGATCCCATCATGTCGCTGAAGTGAGCAGATACCGGCGACTGGTGCAACCCATAGTCTGTAATTAGCAAGTTTGTATGTCAAAACCATTGTCAATTATATCAGTCAGCACGGTACTTCCCCGACCGTGTGGTATTGCTACGTTCAATCAGGATGTGACGCAGGTGCTGGAGGAGAACGATGTTTGTGTTCACCACGTAGCGATGGAGCGTGCCGGCCGTAAGTATGCTTACCCGACTCCCACTATTGCAATAATTCGTCAAGAGGTACGATCAGACTACGAGAAAGTAGCCGCAATGATTATTCATCGGCGGCCGGATGTGGTATTGCTTCAACACGAGTTTGGCATTTTTGGTGGTTGGCAGGGAGAGTATATAGTAGACCTACTGCATAATCTTACAGTGCCGGTTGTAGTGGTTTTACACCACTGTGAATTTGTCCAAGATAGCGATGCCAAGCGTAAGCGTGTAGAGATTGTGCACGAGATTGCTCGATATTCAAAGGCGCTGGTTGTGATAAGTGACTTGGCAAGGCGCAAAATAGCTAATGATTTGCGCGAAGCAGGTATTAGTACCCCGGTTATTCATATTCCCCACGGTACGCCTGATGTGGCTGACTATTACCTGGCTAACCCGAAACGTGAAGTGCTTGGGAGAGAAGATACTTTAACACTAGCAACATTTGGCCTGATTAGTGAGCGCAAAGGCATTCAGGATGTTGTTGAGGTGCTTCCGCAAGTCGTTGATCAATTTCCAACTATTCTCTATCGAGTCTTGGGGCGGCCTCACCCGGTTAATGCACGAGCGCAAGCCTTTTTGCGCGCAGTGAGGCAGCGGGTCAAGGAGCTTGATTTGAGCGAACATGTGTCGTTTGTTACGCGCTTCCTATCTGTACGAGAAATTATGGAGAATTTACAGGCAACGGATGTCTATATTACTTTCTATGCTGATCCAGATCAGGCTAGCAGTGGCACACTGGCATTTTCCTTGGCCGCTGGATGCTGTGTAGTTTCAACGCCATTTATCCATGCTAGGGAGTTACTAGTAAATGAACGTGGGGTGTTGGTGCCATTTCGTGATCGCCGAGCTCTTGTTGGCGCCTTGCTTTGTCTACTCACTAACGAGCAGGAACGAAAAAAGTACCAGCGTAATGCCTTGGCATACGGGCAGCGAACGGCCTGGCCGTTGGTTGGTAAACGTTATGTGTCTGTCTTGAAAGCCGCAGTAAAAGATACATAGAGGAGGGATTACCATTCCGGCCTGTGTGCCTCTTTCTGGTGAGCCTCGCCTGCGGGCGGGGTAACTTATTTTACCCAAATTTCCTTCTCATGCTTCCTAATTCTGGTTCGGTAGTCGTCCCACCCCGCGAGCCTAATTGTCTAAACTTTCATGGAAGATCAAAGAATGGTGGCTGACCCCAATATCATTGACCCCAATATCATCCAATATCTACCTTGACGCTGGCTATATCAGGCACAGGTGGTGTATGTTTCTTGATATGGGATGGTGTTTAATAGTTAATGATTATTTTATTCTACACGGCCCCATTTTGAATTTACTTATACACTAAAAGTTAACGGTATCGAAAGAAAAAATGAAAAATCAAGTTATTAGATATATTGTGGTAAGTATTATTGGAACATCGATAAATTACCTGGGGGGAGTTTTGTTAAGTGATTTTATAGGCATAAAATACTATATAGCGGGGTTAATGATTTTGCCGGTATCTTTTTTTGTAGGCTTTTTTCTAAATAAATATTGGGTGTTCAAATATGAAAAAACTTAATCTGGGCGCGGGGCAGTTTAGGAAAGAAGGTTACATTAATGTCGACTGGGATGATAAAGCAGAACCTGATGTAAAATGTGATTTAAATAAATTTCCTTATCCATTTGAAGACAATGAATTCCAGGAGATAATAACAGAACATTGTTTAGAACATTTAGAGAATCCATTTGAAGTAATAAAAGAATTACACAGAATTTTAGATTCTAAGGGAAAACTAATTATTAAAGTCCCTCATTTTTCAAGAGGGTTTACTCACCCAGAACATAAAAGTGGTTTTGACATTACATTTCCCCTGTACTTTGATCCAGCATTCAAGGGTGGATATACCGGAACCAAGTTGATATTAATTGAAATGAAGTTAAATTGGCTGGGACAAAAAGAATTTAAAAAAGAGTATTTTGGATTAGTTTATTATCCATTGAGGTTTTTAGACATTATTTATAGTTATTTTGCTAATTTATCTCATGGTTTGTGTTCAAGATTTTGGTGTTATGCTGTTGGAGGATTTGAAGAGATAGAATTCACTTTTACTAAGTGAGAAAGAGGGAGCATATAAGATCGGCTATGTTTTGGAGAAAACACCTAATCTTTTAACTTTCAAGTGATAATCTCTGAGAAAGCGTCTAAAAACCTAGTCAATCTCTTCTCCCTGGATAAGGAGAAGGCGAGGATGAGGCTGGATAAGGCTAAAAATACCCCTCACCCAGCCCTCTCCCCTCAAGGGGAGAGGGGTTATTAAACACTCTCTGAGCGGGAATTTGACAAAGATATGATAAGGGATTAGTTTTCTTAATGTTCTTTGGTATCAAATGTGTCAATAAAAAACGAAAGGAGCTGGTTGTGCCACAAATCAATGACGACGTGTGGGCTGAACTGGAAGTATTGCTGAACAGAGTTGCAGACGAGAGAGAGCAAGATCATGATGGTTCTGGCAGTTGTCCGACTTACAATTCCTATAGAGCGCAGGCAATGATCAAAAAGTTGGAAATGGAGAGGCGAAAAGCAGTCGGGCTGGCTTGATCACGCAGATTAGAACCAGGTTGATTTATATCCCTTTGGTGTTATGCCATGGGGATTTTTTATTTGTAACAGTGCCTAAGCCAATTGCAATTTTTCGCTATCACTGCTCAATTCTTCATGCCGGGTTTCGACTCTATTTACAAATTCCTGAATATAAGGCTGGGAGTGAGAGTCATCGTTTAATTTATGGTGGAGCGGATCATCAATATTTAATTTTACGTCATCATAGATGTCGGCGAAAGCCTGGGCGTATGAAACTTGTTGTCCGGCTGTCCATTCCCGTAGGTGCTGGTCTGCTTCCGGATCATGCTGTATATCGCTGACGCCTTTTATAGAGGCCACCACTGCTAATTGCAGTTCTATTTTGTGTTTAAGTTCTTGTTTGTCTATGGCATTTGGTTCTTGTTCGCTCATATCTATATCATACACAACCAGCATTATTAAAGCCCATACAAAAAAATTATTCTTGACTTGTAAGGGGTCGTTCAAGTACCGTTATCGGTTACGGTTATTCCTGTTCCCTGGCCAATGTAATAAGGAGCCATGTTGTGCAAGACATCGAAAGATTCTACTGTGATATTATTATTCACGCTTTGCTTGATGCTAATGACACTTTACAGGACACTGCAATAGAGGAGGCGATTGAGGCTTCATATGTGGGAAATAAGGGGGACACATTGGGGCTCGATCAAAATCCGGAAAACGCTATTCTGCAAAGGTTACGGGAAGCTGATAACTACGCTGCTATTGTTACGGAGGAAAAAGGAGAAGATGTGAATCCTTTGACGCTAAATATTCCTGAAGGTCAAAAAGGAGCTAGAACTTTCTTTGCTTGTGATCCCACTGACCGGTCATCGGAGTTACAATTATTTTTGACCGATTGCAAGAAAATGAAATCGGTGGGTGAGGCTATAGGACATTCTGAATGTCTGTCACTTTGGGAGTCTAGTTATGGAGCACCGGCTGAAATTACCGGTGCAAATGCCGCCATTACCTGTGTTCGTCGAGGTATACCAATTTGCACTGGCATTCTTAATTATCTCACGCAGAAAATTACCATCGCCTGCAGTGCGGGTATATTTCACGCCGTTTTGCCTCAAGATAGGGCAGAAGCAAACCTTGGTTATTTTCAGCAGGAAGAAAATATTAAATATATTAGACAGGTTGACAATAACAAAGATGATTTACGTCGCTTTGTGGCTTTTGTCGGTAAACCGGAAAGGGGATATCCGCAGAATATCGCCAATTGTAAGTTAATGTTGCCGGAAGAAATTGAAAGTAGAAATCATTACGGGAAACCTGGTGGCCCCACTCGCATGCTATATTTGACTGATTTGCAGTCTGTTGAACAACCGGTTGGTTTCATCATGGCCAATGGTGAAAAGATTGGAGAATGGATGCATTGGCTGCCTTTTATTCGCAGTTCTGTTATTAAGACTGACGTGGCGCAACCGGCCCTTAAGCTATACGAAATTTCACAAGATTCTTCGTTAATGCGGGACGGCTATCTGTTAATGCCTTCCCCGGTTTATAGTATTTTTAGAGGATATGGTGATGTGGTGAAAAAAGCCCGCATTTCAGTTGATCGGCTGGAGTCATATCCCAATCCCAGCAAGTATCGCGCGACTTTATTAATAGCACCGGCCAGTAATCACTGGGTACAACAGCAAGTAGAGAAGCATGGTTACCAGGAGATCAATTTTATGGATTTATAAGACTTTATCTATGCCATTAAACCCCATCCTAAAATATGGGGATTTTTTTATCACTAAAAAATTTCTTTTTCTATTGCACAATGGGGAGTTTGAAGGAATGTTAATTAGCATTATAGATTTATGAGCTTAGATACGTACAATATGCGGCAAAGGGTGTGGCTATATCCGGGTCCGCCAACTGGCGGAGGCAGGTGGCATTTTGTGAGTGTCAGCAAGCATGCGGGCAAAGACATTAAAGAATATTTTGGACAGGACCGGCGTGGATTCGGATCAATTCCGGTGGTGGTAACGGTGGGCCAGACCAGCTGGAAGACGTCTATTTTTCCTGATAAAAAATTGGGAACATATGTGCTGCCTATTAAGGCCGAGGTGCGGAAAAGGGAGGGAATTACTGATGGGACTCTGCTGGCGTATTCGATCAAGATTAGAACGTGATTTATTTATGGAAAAAAGTTATTTAGATGAATTAAGCGAGCTGCTCAAATGGGTGAGTCCCCGGCTTGCTTCGGCTTATAAACTGGAGTTTAAGAATGTCTTTGGCGCAGTGGGTGGATATGTGGACGACAACATATTTATCTCATATGGAAAATTTGGGGTGGCTCTGCGTCTGCCGCCAAAAATTCTTAAAGATTTATTTGATAAGCCGGGCGTGAAGCATTTGAAGTATTTTCCGAAAGGCCATGTAAAAAAAGAATACGTGGTGTTGCCGAAGCGGATGCTAGAGGACAAGAAACAATTTAAGAAACTGGTTGATAAAAGTGTAAAATACGCACTTGCCCTATGAAAAATTCTGACTCCCCCAACGTGATTGGGCGTCCGCCGATTATATATTTGGCGGGACTTATTTTGGGTTTACTATTGCGCTATGTTAAACCGATAGAGATATTAGAGGGTGAACCTTTATTTTTACTTGGGTGGGGCTTGATTATTGTTTCTCTGGTCTTGTTTGTGTCAACCATCAAACTGTTTGCAAAAAAGAGCACCAATGTAGATCCTCGCAAACCGACTACATTTATTATTACGAGTGGTCCTTATCGATTTAGCCGCAATCCTATCTATGTATCCATGACACTCTTGTATTTGGGGATTACCGTCTTAGTTAATGACTATTGGTTTTTAATTGTGCTTATCCCAGTGCTGTTGATTATTCATTATGGAGTGATTAAACGTGAAGAAAATTACTTAGCTGATAAGTTTGGAGAAACATATGTAGAATATCAAAAATCAGTAAGGCGTTGGCTGTAGCAACATGAAAGTGGAGGTTATGTTTTGACAGGGCGGGCAGGAGCATTCTGGTCGTGACGGCAGAAGGCTGTTGAAAAATTCGCAAATATTGACATTTTATGAACAAATAAATTAATAATTAATAAAGAAAGGGAGAATTATGAAAAAATTTACATGTAGGGAAATAATGAATGGGGAGGGCGGATGCGATGAAGTTTTTGAAGCTGAAACAGCCATGGATATAACAAAGCAAAGCAGTGGTCACTTTATGAGTTCGACTGATGAAGCACATAAGCCAATGAGGGATATGATGACTTCAAGGCCAAGCCAAGAAGAGCAGAAGAAGTGGTGGGACTGGTTTAATGGAGAGTGGAGCAAAAAAGAAGATGCTTAGCATCTTCTTTGATTATCTTTGGAGGCGAGTGCCGGGGGAATTTTTGGTTGGTTTTTTGACGGGTGATGGGGAAACTGGCTGATTCCGGCGGCGCTTTCGGTACCACCATACAATCAGCAGTAAGGGCACCCAGATGGGAATAAAGATGACTATCCAGATGACGCCATTGCTTAAACCTTTTAGTAAATCAAGGAATGCCCGGAAGGCGTCTTTAATCACCACGATCGGCTGCCATTTATCATTGGGGTCTACAATCGGCAAGTCTTCGGCATCCGTTGACAGATATACGGTAATGAGGGCCAGTTTAGTTGAGCGTTCTAGAAATTGCATGCGGCCTTTAGTTTGCTCTATTCTGCCCCGGACATCTTCGAGTTGGCGCTGAACCAATAACACTTCTTCGACATTTTCGGCCCGCTTCATGATTTCCATAAATTGCTGTTCGCTGGCTGTCAGATTTTTGAGCTGGGCTTCCGAGTCAACATATTCTTCTGTTACATCCTGTCCCGATATGTTTTCGCTGACAATTTTAAGGCCGATGGCGCGGACTTTTACCAGGGCGGCATTAAATTGTTCAACAGGAACCCGCATAGTGACGGTGGCGGAAGGGGCATTGTTCATTCCCCTTAGATCAATGTTGACTACAAATCCGCCGACTGATTGGACATATTCGGTAAGTTCTTTTACGGCGGCGGGAACTTTTTTGCTGACTACTGATAACTGGGCTGACCTAATGACCAGACGATCGGCTCGGGTGACTTCTTCGAAATCAGCCTCGCCGCTGGGTTGAATTGGAGCAGTTATCTTTACACTGCCTGAAGAAAACTTATTTAATATTGGAGCGGGCATGCCGGATCTTGCCGAGCTGGCAATACCGGCTTCGGATGACGCAAGTTTACGAGTTGAGTGCGGTGCATCAGTTATACCGATTCTGGTTGCGCTGGGAGAGGCGACACGCCAGGCAATGATAAACAGGATGCCGACAATTATCACGATCCCGATAGTGGTTTTTTTTCTGGTAAAGCGCATGGAAATGTTATGTTTTATATTACTTGAATATAATATACCACATTAATTATCTAAGCAGCCAACCAAAACAACTTAACCATCTCTCGTTCAAGTTATTCTGGTATGGCGCCTAATTGTAATTTGGTATTTTGGCGGGTGGGGCCGGGTGAATAAAGAATAAAGGGGTCAAGTACAATTAACTCTTCTTAGGTCTACCACGCGGATTTAGTGTCGGCTCTAAGTGCAGCTCCTTAGCTGTTCTGTATACCCACTCCTCACCACCGTAGGGATGTCCTCTTTTAATGGCATATCGAATTACCTCAACTTCTTCCTTGGGTTGTGACTGGTTGACCCAGGCTACATATCTTTGGCCAGCGGGTACTGGCCAGGGGTTGAGCAGCTCCTTTTGTCTCTTAGTACCATTGTCTCGTACCCATAAACTGGACCACTGCCATGCTTGGGCCGCTTTGACTAGATGAGCACGTAGTGGATTTCGCTCAATGTATCTTGCGACTTGCAGAAAATGCTCATCCGTCTGCACAGGAAATGACTTGTATCTACCTTGGTACAGATGTCCATACCCGATTGTCTTATGGGCCGCATGCCAGCGCTGGGTGTGAGTAAGTCCCAACCAGCGCATAAAGCGAGGTAAGTCATCATCACCTTCTGGGTGGAGCAGTATGTGCCAATGGTTTGGCATGAGGCAGTAGGAGAGGATTCGCATTGGATATTTTTCTTTTGCCTCGCCAAGAAGTTTTACAAAAGCCTGGTAGTCATTCTCTTTCTTAAAAATTCGCATTCGACCATTAGCTCGATTGAGCACATGGTAAACTATGTTGCCAGTTGCATTTCGGGGCGTGCGGGCCATGTGATTATATTAGCATAATTGTACTTGACCCCTTTATCTTGACCCCTTTATCCTTTATCTCTTTATCTTTATCTTTATCTTTACCCTTTATCTATTGACTAATCATTTCATTTGCCCATATAATGTGAATACAAAAGAAAAAAGACTGAATACGTGCCGTATGGACGAATACCACACTTGGTATGAAGTCTCCTAGGGGCTACAAGCTAGGATAGGTTTTTCTGCCTCCTGCCAACTCGGTGGGGGGAAGTTTTTTAGAGAGCCTCTAAAATATCATTCCGTTTCAATTTCTGTACCATCTTCTTTGCCCAATCTTTTCCCTCATCAGCATCACGGAAAGGTGTTGTTTTCTTCCCGCCGCACACTGCGGACTTGGGTGGGGATATTTACTGACGGGCGAAGTTGTCTTTTGAGTTTAGGTTGTTGCGCATCACTTAATGCATCAATGTAAATGATGGCTCGGTCGCCTCGTCTCTGGCGTAATGACTTGGCAATGGCATCAGCCGTATGGACTAAATATTCTTTACTGTCACGGTAAGTGGCGACAAATACTTTATCGTGTAAGTTGTCCAGCTGAGCAAGTGCCTCAATGTATTTCTGGCGAGCTTCGGGGCGTGCTTTTTTCCATTTGACGTTACCCTTTTTGCTTTCCTTCTCAATAGCCTCAATTTCCTTGAGCAACTTTTCTCGTTCGGCTTCGGTAATTAAAATGCTGACGGCGAAAAACCGTCCAGCTGTATCTTGTCCTGTCTCGTCCACATAGCAATACAGCTTTCGCTTAGTTTTAGGCATCTATTTATTGTACACGCTCTGGTTGTCAGAGGTGCTTTTGATACTGTCTAATCCTGATTCGGTAGTCATCTGACCCCGCGAGCTGATATAATGGGATAATCATGAGTGATAATAATTCTGATAATCGGCAGAAATTTCTTAAGGTTTATGCTAAAGAAAATATGGTGGCTGATCCCAGTAGTCCTGACGATAACGACGACTAGAGAGGTGCAGGCTTCTTTTTAATACTAAGTGTTGAATTCCGGTTTAATAAAGGGTGGGACAAAAAAGAAGATGTTCAGCATCTTCTTTAAACTTTTTATTCATCAAATGAAATGCGGGTAGCTGGCGGTTATGATTTTACGCTTGATATCCGGGTGATCGGGGCCGGGATGGTTATTTGCAAGTCATTTAAGAGTGATTCCACGTGATGATGGGAAGCTGGCTGTGGGACTTGGTCCGGGGAGTTGAATATGTGATCAAGGATAGCGGCAGTGACATTTTGACTGGCGCCGGATACGGGAAAGTGATGGATATCAAATCCTGGAGAATCGTTAATTTCGAGGATGGAAATATTGCGGGCCGACATGTCCGGTGAAGTGATGTTTTTGCAGAGTATATCCACACCACTAATTTCCAGGCGGGATAATTTGGCTACCCGCACGGCCAGCTGTTTTAGAAGAGGGTGGATGTGATTGGTGACATCGCTGGGCCGACCGCCGGTGCTGACGTTGGCGTTCCAGCGCAGGTAGGATTTTTTGCCTGGGGGCAGAATAGAATTCAGGGTTAGCTGGTGTCTGGTTAAGTAACGTGAGACTTCGCTATCAATGGGGATAGGGCAGAGGGGAAGGTCATATTTAATCTGGGAGCGCCATTGATGATTAAAGACATGAATTAGTTGTCTGATAGTGCTGTGGCCATCACCAATGACATAGGCCGGTTCTCGTTTGACCACTGAAACCACGCGGTCGCCAATGACCAGGAGGCGCAGGTCATGGCCGGCAAAATATTCTTCTACCAGGACGCGGTTACCTTTCTTGTTTTTTCTGATATAGGCAAAGGCGCGAGTGACGGCCCGCTGTAATTCGGCGGGGGTGATGAGATTGAGA
>QIFI01000089.1 GCA_003229735.1 Candidatus Anderseniibacteriota bacterium
ACTATTGACTTTATCGATCGTTCAGCATACATTATTAAGTATAAGAAAGCGTGTCCCAGGTCTGGGTGCCCGCTTTTTTTTGTTTGCCTAAAAAACCTTATATAAATATCTTTTTATTATTATTTCCTTTAAATCCTTATTTTTTCCCGTAAAATTGTCTTTTATCGCTCCGCTAACCAAATCAGACAACTGCATAATATTCACATATTCAGAATCAACATGAGTTACAAACTCTATTTTTCTTAATGTTTTTGTATTAATTTTATTTTTCAAATAACTATTAAAGCTCTCAAAATTCCCGTCAAGCAATCTTCTGTCAGCCCTATCAATAACAACATCAACGCCCATCAAGTCGTTTTTCTTTATGGCGATTTTACAAACTTTCGCTAAATTATATTCATCAAACACATTATGTAATTTTCTATTTCCTTTTACTGCGAATTTCCCTTTGTATTTAGTTTTATCTATTAACCTATAAAAAATACTTAACTCTAGTTCATTTATCACCTCCAATAAATCCTCGTACATTTTTATCGGTATAGTGGTGCTTTTGATTTCGCTTTTATATTTATACTTTTGCCTAATTTCCAGAATTCTATTTTCTGCGACAAAAAGTTTTTTTGCATCTACACAAACAGCGGAAAGTATATAAAACATACTGGCTCCTGTTGCGATTTTATTTCCTTGGCTATCTTTTCTAAAAGGTTTGCCGGGGTCTCCTGATTCATCAATAAAAATGTAATTGTGTGTATTATTGCTGCTCATACTCAAAAAGGTTTATCAATTTTCAATTCCTCGCAAAATCCGGAGATTTTGCTTCGAATATCCTTTCCTCCCGCCCGTAACTTCTGCAAATCCTGCCATAAAAAGCCGCCGAATACCAACCGGCTGCTTAATCAACTATCGCCTGCTTCACCTTCATCGTCGTCACAATCGCCGTTCTGCCCTGCTCTTCCAGCTTCATTTGAATATATTTTGCGGTGGTCTGCAGTTGCGGGATCAGCACGTGCTCCAGAGCATTCACCCGGCGCCGAGTCGTCTCAATTTCCTGGGCCAATAAATCCGCCGCCTTTTCCTGGGCGGCCAATTTCATCAGCCGAGGCAGAACTTTCCGGAAGTATACTAATGCACTGTCCAGCTCCGGCGACGTAGCCCACCACGGATACATATCATCACTTTCTTCCTGCTTAATATCAAATTCCGGAATATGCACCCCCATCACGTTCTTGTCCCGGCTGACAGCCGACACTGAATATAGTTTCAGATTCTCAATCATCCGCACCGCTTGCGGATCCATCACCGCCCCGGCCATCATAAACTTATGCAGAGCCTGGCCTAATTCTTTATCCACATCCGATCTCAACTGCTTAACTTCCCGAATTAACGCCAAAAATTCCTGCATCAATCCATCCCGTTTCTCCTTTAATAGTTTGTGCCCCTTCTTGGCCAAAATCGTCCGCTTTTTTAGCCGAAGCAACTCCATTCGATTCGGGTTTACCCTCTGTTGTGCCATACAAATTACCAGTTATAAATTACCAATTACCAGTTACTAGTTACCAGTTACTAGTTACTATACCAAAGCTGTCTCCACAGCTTTAGTATATTTCTCAATTTGCTCCGGTTTGACTCGCTTCAATTCACTGGCCGGTAAAATACTCAATAACTTCCAGCCAATCGTCAAAGTTTCTTCGATGGTCCGGTTTACCGTGTCTCCCTGTTTAACAAATTCATTTTCAAATCTGGCCGTGAATTCCAGATATTTTTTGTCCGTGGCGCTTAATGCTCCTTCACCCAGAATCACCGCCAGCTCTCTCACTTCCTGTCCCCTGGCATAAGCCGCGAACAGCTGATTGGCCACTCCGCTATGATCTTCTCTGGTTTTGCCTTCCCCAATCCCCTTCGGCATCAAACGGGACAGCGATCCCAGCACATTGACCGGCGGATAAATTCCCCGCTGATGCAAATCTCTCCCCAGCACTATCTGGCCTTCGGTAATATATCCGGTTAAATCAGGAATCGGATGAGTCTTGTCATCTTCCGGCATGGACAGAATGGGCAGTTGCGTAATCGAACCCTCTTCGCCTTTTAATCTTCCCGCTCTTTCATAAATAGTCGACAGATCCGAATATAGATAGCCCGGATAACCCCGTCTGCCCGGCACCTCTTTCCGGGCCGAACTAATTTCTCTAAGCGCCTCCGCGTATTTGGTCATGTCCGTCATAATTACCAACACGTGCATGTTCTTGGTGAAGGCCAGATATTCCGCCGCCGTCAGCGCCATCCGCGGCGTGGCAATTCTTTCCACCGCCGGATCATCCGCCAGATTAATAAACAAAACCGATCTCTCAATCGCTCCGCGATTGGTGAAATCAGCCCTGAAGAATTCCGCTTCTTCAAAAGTAATGCCCATGGCCGCGAACACTATCGCAAACTCGATGCCTTCTTGCCCGGATTTATTGGCACTCGGCACTGTCGCCTGCCGGGCAATCTGCGCCGCCAGCACACTATGCGGCAATCCCGCTCCCGAGAAAATCGGCAATTTCTGCCCCAGCACCAGCGTATTCATCCCATCAATAGTGGAAATACCGGTTTGAATGAAATCATCCGGATAAGCCCGGGCCGCTGGATTAATCGACGAGCCATTTATATCCCGCTCTTCATCCGGAATAATTTCCGGCTGGCCATCAATCGGCCGGCCGGCCCCGGAAAACGTTCGACCCAGCAAATCCCCCGATACCGGCAGTTTCAGCACATCTCCCTGAAATCTCACCTTAGTATCTGATACATTAAGGCCTTGGGTGCCTTCAAACATCTGCACCACTGCCGTGTTTCCATCAATTTCCAATACCTTGCCTCGTCTCTTTTCACCCCCCGGCACCTCCACCTCGACCAGTTCGTCGTAAGAAACACCTTCCACGTTCTCCACTACCATTAATGGCCCCGTCACTTCTCTTGTTGTTTTGTACTCCTTTAACATAATGAATATTTTTATCCCAATTAACTGTTGTTCAAGCCGTGAGCTTTAGCGAACGGCGCAGCCCCGTAGTGAACGCGCAGCGTTCTACTTCGGGGTTGTATTCTTTTAACATAATATTTTTTTAGTTATTCCTTCGATCCCCTTAGGCTTCCGCTTGGGCCGGCTCGGATTCCTGAATTATTTCCACAGCTTCACCTTCAAGACCATCAATCTTACTGCTGATCGACTTTTCCAGCTGATCAAATTTGTCTTCCATTCCCTGCTCGGCAATAAACTTGCTCTGGGCAATTTCCCCCAATATCTCCAGCCCCATCAGATCACTCATTTCAAAATCCACCCGGGTTAATTTTTCCTTCCCGGTGTGATAGAAATGCAGGATCGCCTTCAACATTCGATATTGCTTGGATAATGAAGTAAACGTGTCCACTTCATCAAACGCGTTCTGCTGTAAATAATCTTCTCTAATCATTTTGGCCACGTGCATCAATAACTGCTCTTGTTTCGACAAAGCCTCCAGCCCCACCAATCGCACCACTTCTTCCAATGATGCCTCGTCCTGCAGAATTCCCATCGCTTCCTGCCTGGCCTCACTCCATCCGTCTCCGGCCTTCTCCTGATAGAAGCCTGACAATTGTTCGCTATATAGTGAGTAGCTGGTCAGCCAGTTAATTGATGGATAATGTCGGCTATAGGCCAGTTTCTCATCCAGACCCCAGAATACTTTTACTACGCTCAAGGTGTTCTGCGTGACCGGCTCTGATAAATCTCCTCCCGGCGGCGACACGGCGCCAATCGCCGTCAGTGATCCGGCCCGGCCCTCGCTCCCTAAAGTTTTCACCATGCCGGCCCGCTCATAAAATTGCGCCGTTCTCGATCCCAGATAAGCCGGATACCCTTCATCTCCCGGCATTTCTTCCAGCCGTCCCGACATTTCCCGTAAAGCCTCCGCCCACCGGGAAGTCGAGTCGGCCATCAAAGCCACTGAATATCCCATATCCCGATAATATTCGGCGATCGTCATGCCGGTATAAATAGATGCCTCCCGGGCCGCTACCGGCATATTTGAAGTGTTGGCAATCAATACTGTCCGCTGTAATAATGGCTTGCCGGTATTCGGATCTTCCAGCTCCGGAAATTCCAGCAATACATCAGTCATTTCATTGCCCCGCTCTCCGCATCCGATATACACAATCACATCAGCATCCGACCACTTGGCCAACTGCTGTTGAACTACCGTCTTGCCCGATCCAAAAGGTCCCGGCACCGCTCCCGTCCCTCCTTTGGCAATGGGGAAGAAAGTATCAATTACCCGTTGTCCGGTAATCAGCGGCGTGCTGGGCACCATTTTTTTGGCCACCGGCCGGGGGGTGCGAATTGGCCATCTCTGCGTCATAGACACCTGGTAATCTTCACCATCAGCTCTGCTGACTACCGCTATGGTCTCAACTGCCGTATGTTCTCCGCTCTCAATAGATTTAATCTTGCCCGACACCCCCGGCGGCACCATCACTTTGTGCTCAATAATTTCTGTTTCCTGCACCGTACCAATTATGTCGCCTTCCGCCACAGCCTCCCCCACGGCCGCCGCAGGTTTAAAATCCCACTTCTTCTCTTCATCCAAAGCCGTTACCTTAACTCCCCGAGCGATAAACGCCCCGCTTTCTTCCCTGATTTTCTCCAAGGGCCGCTGAATTCCATCATAAATAGTATTCAACATGCCCGGCCCCAGGCTTAGGCTTAGTGGTTCTCCTGTTGACACTACCTCCTGACCGGCCGTTAATCCGCTGGTTTCCTCATATACCTGAATCGATGCCGTATCTCCGGACAATTCCACTATCTCACCAATTAAACTCTGCGGCCCCACCTGCACCACATCATACATCCTGGCCCCGCGCATGCCGCCCGCCACCACCAGCGGCCCCGCCACCTTCTGAATCTTCCCTTTAATTTTTTTTTCTTCACTCATATTCTTATTAATAATTTATAGTTATTAGTTCAATATCTCCACGGAATTTAGCTGCCAAATATGTTCGAGCCGACGGCTCTAATCATCAACTTGGCCATTTTTTTAGCCGCTAAATTCTGCGGATTGGCCGGATCCGCCAGCAGTACCAGGGCCGGCATGGTGTTCTCATTGAGTTTAGCAACTTCATCCCACACGTCTTCGGCCAACTGCTCATCAATAAAGACAATACTGTTTGGCCTTTCTCTCTTAATATCTTTTAGGGTTATAACTAATGTCTCGCCATTCTCCGCGTTCAGCGTCTCCATTCCCGCCAGCTTAAACCCCAGGTCGCCGCCAGCCACCCCGATATAAATTAGATTCACTTGGGCCTTTATTTCACTCATATTTTTATATTGTCTCCAAAAATCTTGAGCGTTTCAGCTCCCGCAATACCGGCTTGGACAACCCCGCTCTCTTAATGGATAGCAACAACCGCAACTGTTTCACTTCCATTTCCTTGGCATACCAATAGGCCATCACCGCGTCAAACCCGATCGGTTCATGTCGATATTTACGTAATATAGCCAGTATCTTCTCATCCCCTTCCATCTCATAAGCCGATGCCTTGGTTTTTCCCGGCCAGGGGCGCAGATGTTTGTCACTCTCCAGACGGCTTTTTCTTAAGTCCGCGATTTCTTTCATCAACGGCGTAAAGGCTAATTTGTCCATCTGCTTCCGCAGGGCTTGGCCCGTCTTTTCCAGAATAACCGTCGCTGATTTTTCTTTTTTAAGCACGCGAATTGTGTCTTGCCAAATCCGCGGCAAACTTTCCCATCCCATATCATTCCAAATCACGCTCTGCCATTCATTAGCCGTAACCTGCCCCAATTCTGACAACCGCCCCGGCTCCTCCGCCCCCTCGCGATACTTCAGTATGGCACTGCCGGCATTCAAGGCGTCATATGGAGCCGATATAAATTCAATCACTCGTTCATCTGCCGCCGAGTCCATGATCCACTCATGCAATTCCTTCAACTCCCGATTGAAAGCCTTTAGCGCCTCTGCCTGACTGGGCGCTCCCTCCATCCACTTTCCATATGGTGTGTCCGTCAAACTACTCACCGACTCATGATACGTATCCGCTTCAATCAATCGGGTGAATTCGTCTTCCTCCAGCAAACCCTTCTCCCATTCCCGGATTACCCCAATTAAATATGCTGTGTCTGCTTGCGGCATGCCTGTCAATTAACTGAATAAAAATTGCGCGATGCTCGTGCGATGAGCAATGAATAACTGATCCACCAGATGACTAATAGTTAAATTAAACTCGGTCCTCTGGCCCCGGAAAATAAATCCCCCTTCACCGGAGATTTTTTTCTTCAGCACCTTAAGGCCCTTTTCCTGGGCCGCCTGCTCCACTATTTCCGCTTGTGATTCTCCGGCCGTGATTATCCCCCCGTCATCAGTCGGCATCAATTCCATCAAGGCCCCCATTAACCGGCCGGTCTGATGGGCATCCCAGGCCAATATTTTTCGCGTCACTTCCTCCTGCGTCTTTAGCAGTTCTTCCTGCTTGGCTTTGAGAATATCCGCCTTGGCTTTGAGCTGGGTGGTTTGATGCAAGCGCTGGGCTTCCATCCGGGCCTTCTCTTGAGCCTGGCTGATGATATTCTCCTCTAATTCGCGAGCTTCAGCCGTCACTCTTTGCTCCTCCTTCCGATATTGTTTTTCATACTGGTCGCGAATAGAGTCCACTCTCTGCTTGGCTTCTTCCAGAATTGCTGATTCTAACCCCGCGAATGACATGGCGTATATTTAAGCTCCCAGGCCTAACCCGTTGACCAGTAATATAGTCACCAGCAATCCCAGCACCGCGTAGGTTTCCACGATGGCCGACAAGATAACTCCTTTACCCGAAGCATCCGGTTGTTTAACCACGATATTTACCGCCGCCGCCGCCACTCGACCTTGATACATTCCGGAGAATAATCCGGTAATCGCGATCGGCAAAGACGCTACCAGTATTTGCCAGCCCTGGGCCACCGACACATCAACCAATTCGCCGCCTAACAGGCCCACCGCGTTAGCAATAATAATGGCCGCCAGAAATCCATAAATTCCCTGCGAACCAGGCAAAGCTGTCAACAACAGCACTTTACCAAACTTATCCGGGTCTTCTGATACCACGCCGGCGCTAGCTTGCGCCGCCGTTCGAACACCCAGAATTGAACCCACACCAGCCAGCGCCGCCGCTAAAGCAGCCCCCGCCAGTGCAAACATAATTCCATAAGGCATAATTATATATTTAATTAATTAGTTAGTTATTAATGAATTTTTACTTAAAATCGTTAGGATTATCCACATAACGACTTACTCGACCAAAGGGCTTATAAGGTACTCCTCCGCCTTCCATAAACTTTGGGAAAAACTCCACGAATTGCAGACGTCCCGAATGAATAAAAGCGCCCAAAGTATTTATTCCCAGATTGAAAGTATGCCCCACCAGCAGTACCACTATGGCCAATAACCAGCCCACTCCCGGAATGCTATCCACCACCATCGATCCCAGCAGGTTAACCACCAAGGCAATAATTCCCGTCGCCAACCCCAAAGCCAACAGCCGGGAATAACTTAACACGTCACTCAAGAAATTCAACAATCCATACAAACTTAATATTCCCGCTCCCACCTTCAATATCGGATTCTTGTGCTGTCTGCCCTGGGTCAGAATAAGTACTCCGGCATTGCCCAGAACCAGCCATTTTAATAATTCCGAATATGGTGCCCATAATATCCCCCGAGTGCTGGCCGTCCACAGCAGTATCGTAACAATCATAGTTATCCAGGCCGCGTCATCAAAGGCCACCGCCGCGAAATCCTTTTTCCGCCAATCATCATATCCTTTAATCATCCAGGCGAATAACAACTGGATGATTCCCACCGCGAATGCCACCAATAACAAGGTCATGGGCTGTTGAATCGGGTCAATTAGTTTAACCGACAGCAGGACATCCTTAATCGTGCTGGCCGGTAGCTTCTCCAGGCTGATTCCAAACCACCCGCCGGTTAAGGCGCCGAATATAGCCGTCGATAGACCGCCGTAATATAACAGCCGCACCATCTTTTTCATGCCTTTTTTCAACCGGAAGAATTTTTCCGCCGCCCACATCACCAGCATCATAATAATTCCATAGCCCGCGTCCGTCAGGGCCAGGCCAAACGCCACCAGGAAAAATAATGACAAAGCCGGAGTCGGGTCCAGCTCCGAATATCGCGGTTTACCATAAATATCCGTCACCGCCTCAAATGGCTCCACCAAAGCGGAATTTTTGAAGGCTACCGGCGGCACTTCATCTTTGTTAAAATCCACTTCTTCAATACAGCTGGCCGGAAAATCCTTGCTTAAACTTGCCTCAATCGCCGCCAACATTCTCTTCGGCACCCAGCCGCCGATTACCACCGACCAGGGCAGCAGCGCCGCCTGCCGCTCTGCTGTAAATCTCTCCTGATCATGCAATATCGCGTCATAGGCCATCCGCAATTTATCTTCCAGTTTTATAAATCTACTGGCTGATTTAAGTTTAGCCTTATAACTTTTATCAATATTTTCTATCTCCTCTGTCAATAATCGTATCTGCTTATTAATAGTCACCTCCGGCGGAATATCAAGACTCACCATATCAGCATTGGTCTTAGCCATAGTCGCCGCCACTTTTTGCTCATGCTCTCGATGATAAATCAGCTCCACGTAAACCATCCCCCTCTTCTTATCGGCATCGCGGCGAATATCCCGCGCCACCACGGTCGGAATCTCTTGCAGCATCTTCTTGACTAATATCTCCTCCCTGGTGCTGACTGTAAATAAAGCATACTTAGCCCAGGTCGTCCCTTTCAGATCCTGCCCCGTGATATCCATTTCCCGCCAGGGCCATAAAGTTTTTAACTCCCCGCTCAATTCCTGTTTTCTGGCCGTGAATTCTGCCAGCTCATCGCTTAAGTTTCTAATCTCCACCAGCAAGTCATCCAATTCCAGCGATTCCATATTCTTTACCAACTGCTCCAATGTCGCCATCGGCTTACCGGCGAACATATTTTTCCAGGACTTTTTCTCAATGACATGCGTCTCGGCCTTAATCCTCTCAATAAATTCCAGCCCCAACTGTAATTGAGCCAACCGGTGTTCATAATTGGATGTCCCGGCTTCCTGATCTTTAGTTACCAGCGGCGTCAAATGCAAAACTTCCTTCTCCTGCAGCCACTTCATCAACTCTTCTCGTTGAGAAACCGCCACTCCAATCTGCACTTTTGTCATTTCAGAAATCATTGAAACTCTTTAAATTATCTTTATCCATTTACTTAGTTGGCGCCCAAATATTCACTGCTAAAAATATCAACAGCCTTCTCCACCGCCCGGGATCGATTACTATCCGCACTTTCATGCACTCTTCTCACTGATGCTTCCTCGTCCTGTTTTAGCCGGTTAATCTCCTCCTTGGCTTTTTTTACTTCCTCACCGACAATAGATTCCGCTCGGGCCTCCGCCTGCCCGCGAATATCATCCAGAGTCTTTTCTTCGCCTTCCGTGATTTCCGCCACTCGCCGCTGACTCTCCAATTCCACCGCTTGAATTCGCTCCTCCGCCTCTTCTTCAATTTTACGCACTTTATTTAATAGAGATTCCATTATTCAATATCATTATTATTCGTTTAATTAAAAAACCCGCTAATCAGCGAGTCACCTTTTTTAAACCTAATTTGCCCCATTATATTCGTCTACCCGACACATGTCAATATCTAGCGTTATTGCTATTATCTCAAACTGTGTTCTAATACAGACATTCATGCCAAGAATCGTCATTGCGAGGAGGTCTATATGGCCCACCTGCCAATCTCTCTCAATCAATAAAAGGCATTATTCAAGAGCCCGTTAAATAACCCATTGTCGTAACGAAATTTTCATGGCCTGAGATCAAAAATTTGTAAAATGAGAAGAAGTAATACTATTACTTGTCCATGGAATGCGACGCACCTCAGTGCTAGTGCCGGCGCCCGGCCGACGCACCGCAGTGCTAGTGCCAAGAGGCCAGTCGGCAAGAGGTTATTTAACGGGCTCTAAGACATCCATCGATCAATTAAAAACAACCCCATTATCCCAATCAACAGCCATATTTGCGCTTTTAGCCGCATCACATTATCCCATCTTTCTTCCTGTCTGGATTCTTTTACCATGTTGTAGATTGGTTTATCTTGAGCGAAATCGAAAGATGCATAGGGGGCGAAAGATGGTTAAGTTATTTTTTTGCAGTGCCTACACATCATAACACGGGCTTTACAAGCCCGTGTTATCCTCCAATTTTTCCGTTAAAGCTTGGCGATGACTTCCTTGGCCCCATCTACTGAAGCTCCCAATACATCCTTTACTGCCGTCACAGATTCCTCGCTCACTGCGCCCGCCGCTTCAATAGCCCCGGTCACCGCGTTAGTAGTCGCCGCTCCCACGTCGCCTCCCACTTCAACCGTTGCTTTAATAGCCGCCTGCACTGATTTTACCGCCGCCTCACCAACGTCACCTCCTACGTCAACCGTACCGGTTACCGCCGCGGACACAGCGTCTTTTACTACACCAATCACGTCTCCCCCGGCTTCTGATACCCCTTTTAATGTTCCTCCCACTACCGCGCCCGTCGCCTCCGCGCCGGCTGAACCTACTTCCCCAGTTCCCTGGATCGCCCCCACCACTACATCGCGCACATTGCTCACTGCCGCAGTAGTCACGTCTCCCGCGCCATCCAGCAATGACACCACGTCTCCCCGCACCGTATCAAACAAAGTATCATATACTTCGTCTACTCCTTTAAGCACGCCTACTACTAAATCTTTTATTTTATTGCCCGCTTCCCCTAAAATACTATCTGACATATTTTTTACTTTAAGTTAATTATTATTTAATTAGTTATCCACCATCTACCCTTTCATTCTACCACACCACCCAAATTGTCAACCATAATCATTTTATCAAATGCCACCTTCCGATCAACGGCAAATCCTTGCTTATATTTTTAGATACATTAATAATTCCGATTACCATCAACACAATTCCCGTTATATACACAATTGGGTACAATAGAATTCCAATCAGTATCACCGTCGATAGGCTGGCTACAACTTGCCCGATAATCCAGAACAACAGCAGGTTTAATTGCTGGCCGGCATGGAATCGAGCGAACTGATCATTTTTGGCATCAGTAATTAACGGAATAAAAAACAAAAACGGGAATATATATCCCAATATTGCCATTATTTTATTCGTATCATTATTAGCCGTCGGATTAGCTTCGTTTGTGTTGGCCTCCTCCGTTGGCGCCGGCATAT
>QIFI01000069.1 GCA_003229735.1 Candidatus Anderseniibacteriota bacterium
GCGTAACCCTCATCCCCCGCCCTTCTCCCTATGAATAGGGAGAAGGGAGAGCGCCCTTAACCAGTGGGCGATTACTCCACCCGCTCTTGACAATTTTTCCAAACCAAGTAAAATCAACTGTCTTGTTCATTATCACCACCCGTTTCGTATCAAAGGAGACTAGCGATGGATCTAACCATCATTGCCTTTATCCTGGGAGCCTTGAGCCAATTCATTGTCTGGCTAGGTGCTGTCCAAATTAGAAATCGTATATCATCTCCGTACCAACTACGAACCATTATTATTTTCGATGTGTTAGTCATTCTCATCGCCCTAATAATATTAGGGTTCCTCAACCTCTTTCTAACCTGACATCGTTCATTTACATAAATCCATTCACCCCACCCGCCTCACCGCGGGTTTTATTTTATTTTTCACTCACCTAACTAACCTCCACCGGTTCATCCACTCTCTTCCGCAATGCCTCTTCCGCCTCTTTCGCCGCGGCCGATCCCGCGTAGCCCGTTCCTACCGGAATCAGCCGCCCAATAATTACGTTTTCTTTAAGGCCCTCTAATCCATCCGCCCGCCCCGTCACCGCCGCGTCAATCATTACTCTAGCCGTTTCCATAAATGACGCCGCCGCCAAAAAGCTTCTAGTCGTCAAAGACACCTTGGTAATACCTAATAATATTCGCTCTCCCACCGCCGCCTTTTTTCCTGCCGCTTCCGCTTCTCGATTAGCCGACAAATATTCAGCCAGTTCAACTACTCGTCCCGCCAATAATGAAGTATCTCCGGATTCATGAATTTTTACCCGGTTCAGCATCTGCCGCACAATTATCTCCAGGTGTTTATCATTAATCGTCTCCCCTTGAATCGCGTATACCTGCTGTACTTCCCGCAAAATATATTTCTGGACCGCTCTGACCCCCGCTATTTCAAACAGATCCTGTACGTTCAAATGGCCTTCCGTTAACTGCTGACCAGCCATGATTTCTCCTCCATCTTTTACATTCAAAGTAGTGTTCAACGACATCTTATATTCCCGTACATCTTTACCTCGACCAGTTAACTTCAATTGTGTGCCGTTAATCGCTATTACACCGGCAAATTCTGCCTTTATTTCTTCGCCCTCCACATTAGTAAACACTTTCTGACCTTCCTCCACCTTGGCTTTATCCTTCACGTCCTCGGCCAATGCCCCGCCCGTAGTATCAAATACTCTAACCTTGGACCCCTTAGAAGTAACCGTAACTAATACTTCGTCATTATCTTCTTTGAGACTCACCAGACCATCAATCTCCGCCATTATCGCCTCGCCTTTTGGTATTCGAGCTTCAAATAACTCCTCAACTCTGGGCAAACCTTGGGTGATATCCTCACCTGATACTCCTCCCGAATGAAAAGTTCTCATGGTCAACTGCGTCCCCGGCTCTCCAATTGATTGCGCCGCCACCACTCCCACCGGTTGGCCAATTTCTACCAGGCTATTGCGGCCCAAATCCCATCCATAGCAAGTCCGGCAAATACCATCCGGCGCCTGACACGTCACTACCGATCTGATCTTTACCTCTTTTATTCCCAGCTTATCAATCTGGTCAGCGTCTTCTCGAGTCAGCAGTGTTCCCCTCTTAAATATCACTTTATTTGTCCGCGGATGGCGAACTGCCTCACATAACACCCGGCTGGCCGCTCGCGCCCCCAGCGTAGCTCCCACTTCCTCACTATCCTCCGCCGTCATTATTCCGCCTTCAGTATCCTGGCAATCTTCCTCTCGAACCACCACGTCCTGGGCCACGTTCACCAGCCGCCGCGTCAAATAACCGGCCGTCGCCGTTCTCAATGCCGTATCTGCCATTCCTTTACGGGTAGCGTGAGTCGACAAAAAGTATTCCAGCGCTGAAAATCCCTCTTTAAAACTGCTTTTTATCGGCACTTCCACTACCTCTCCGGTCGGGCCCGCCACGGTTCCTTTCATGCCCATCATCTGCATCACCTGCGTCCAGGAACCCCGGGCTCCTGAATTCACCATCGTATATACTGCTTCATTAGGGTCTAATGTTACTTGAGCCAAAGAATTCATCTTCTCCCGCGCTTCTTCCCACACGCTAACCGTCATTCGATATCGCTCCTGATCAGTTAACAGCCCATCTTTAAACTGGCTTCTAATCAACTCCACTTTTTCCTCTGCCTCCTTCATAATCCCTTCTTTTTCATCAGGAATCATTAGATCATCCATGCCCCACGATATCCCGCTATGCGTGGCAAACTCAAAACCCAAATCCTTCATCCGATCCAGAAAACCTGCTGTCTCTTCCTGACCATGCTGACCCAGTACTCGAGCAATAATTTTCTTTAACTTGGATTTATCCAAAGTGTCATTGATAAATTCAAATCCTTCCGGCATGACTTGATGTAAGGATAACCGTCCAATTGTAGTTTCCACCACTTCCTTCGGCTTATCCGGATGCGGCACCAGAATTTTAGCATTCACATCAATATACCCCAGCGTATAAGCCATCATAGCTTCCTCGAATGTACTAAATGATTTCCCCTCACCTTTAACCCCTTCCTTGATCAGAGTCACATAATACACTCCCAGCACAATATCTTGCGTAGCTGAAGTAGCCGGCATGCCATCGGCCGGTTTCAATAGATTGTGGCTGGACAGCATGATATTATCCGCCTCATATCGAGCCTTATCAGATAACGGCACATGCACCGCCATCTGATCCCCATCAAAGTCCGCGTTAAACGGTGTGGTCACCATCGGGTGAATTTTAATGGCCTTGCCTTCTATCAACACCGGTTGAAAAGCCTGAATTCCCAGCCGATGCAAAGTCGGAGCTCGATTCAACAATACCTTGTGCTCTTGCGTCACCTTTTCCAGCGCGTCCCACACCTCCGGCACACCCTGCTCAATCAGCCGGCTGGCCGATCTGATATTATGAGCCAGCTCCCGGGCAATCAATTGATGAATCACAAATGGCTTAAACAATTCCAGGGCCATCAACTTCGGTAAACCGCACTGATGCAGCTGCAATTCCGGGCCCACCACAATTACCGACCGTCCCGAATAATCCACCCGCTTGCCTAGTAAATTCTGTCTGAATCTACCTTGTTTTCCTTTTAACATATCGGCCAATGATTTCAGTTGTCGGCGCTGTCCGGTTGAGCTGGTGGTAGTCGATCCCCGTCGAGCCGAATTATCAATCAACGCATCCACCGCTTCCTGCAGCATTCGCTTCTCATTCCTGGTAATAACTTCCGGCGCTCCCAGCTCCAGCAATCTCCGCAATCGATTGTTTCGATTGATCACCCGGCGATATAAATCATTCAAGTCAGACGCCGCGAATCGGCCGCCATCCAATTGCACCATCGGTCTTAAGTCCGGCGGAATCACCGGCAGTACCGTCAAAAACATCCAGGCCGGATTCACTCCCGCTTTATTGAGCGACTGCATTAAACTCAACCGGCGCGCGATTCGCTTCCGCTTAGCCGCCGACGCGTCTTCCATTTCCTCGGCTAAATCTTGAGCCATCTGCTTCAAGTCCATTTCTTCAAACATAACTCTGATCGCTTCCGATCCAATCCCGGCCTTAAACACATGTCCATATTTCAAAGACAAGTCCCGATATTCAACTTCCGAAATAATCGCGTGAGTCTTCAACTCTTTCAATTTATCTTCAGCCTCACCCACTGCCTCGCTTAATTTATCCAGCTCACCTTTCTCCTGCTTAATCAATTTCTCTTTCTGCTTAACTTTTTCTTTATCCAATGAAGACCTCAACTGCTTGTAGCCTTTTTTAATAGCCGTCCGCTTTGAATCAGCCTCTCTGGTCAACCGATCCAACACCTCTTTCTTGGCCTCTTCATCTACTTCGGTGATAATATATGACGCGAAATAAATCACCTTTTCCAATTGTCCCACGTTAATATCCAGCAGTAATCCCATTTTGGACGGCACTCCCCGCAAAAACCAGATATGAGACACCGGCGTAGCCAATTTAATATGAGCCATCCGCTCCCTCCTGACAATCGAACGGGTCACTTCCACCCCGCACTTATCACAAATAATGCCTTTGTAGCGAATCCGCCGATACTTTCCGCAATAACATTCCCAATCTTTAGTCGGACCAAAAATTCTCTCATCAAACAATCCATCTTTCTCCGGCTTCTGGGTTCGATAATTAATGGTTTCCGGTTTGGTCACTTCTCCATGAGACCAATCCAGCATCGTTTCCGGCGAGGCCAGTTGCAATTTCACCGCTTCAAAATCTGTCATGGTTTTTACTTCGGCACGCATATTCAGTAACAATAATTATCGAAGCTTAACTTCTCTTCGCGTCTCCCTCTCTTCACCCACTTTTACCCGCGCCTCATCATTCTTTTTTTCTGCCTCTTCCTGCTCAATCTTCCCTCCCACCAGCTCCACGTCCAAAGCCAGACCCTTTAATTCTTTCACTAACACATCAAAGGCCGCCGGGATTCTAGGCGGCTGAATCGACGTCCCTTTCACAATTGATTCATAAGTCTTGCTTCTCCCCGGCACATCGTCCGACTTAATCGTCAGCATTTCCTGTAAACTATAAGCCGCTCCATAAGCTTCCAATGCCCACACTTCCATCTCGCCAAACCTCTGCCCTCCAAACTGCGCTTTTCCGCCCAGTGGCTGTTGCGTCACCAGAGAGTAAGGTCCGGTTGATCTCATATGAATCTTATCATCCACCAGATGATGCAATTTCAACACATACATTATCCCCACCGTCACCGGCTTATCAAACTTTCTGCCCGACAATCCATCATATAAATCAACCTTACCGTCTTCCGGCAATCCCGCGGCCTTCAGCTGCTCCTTAATTTCTGATTCTTTAACCCCTGAAAATGGCGGACTGGCCGCGTAAAAATTCAGCTTGTGGGCCGCTATTCCCAAATGCGCCTCTAAAATCTGGCCGATATTCATTCTACTGGCTACTCCCATCGGATTTAACACCACATCCACCGGCGTACCATCTTCCATATATGGCATATCCTCTCTCCTGCGAATATCTGATATCACTCCTTTATTTCCATGCCTTCCGGCCAGCTTGTCGCCCACCTGCAATTTTCGCATCTGGGCTACGCTCACTTGCACCTGATTTAATACGCCGCTCGGCAGCTTGTCGCCTTCTTCTCGGGAAAAAGTCTTTACCTTCACCACTTTGCCCATTTCCCCATGCGCCAGATACAGCGAAGTGTCCTTCACGTCCTTGGCTTTCTCGCCAAAAATAGCCCGCAACAGCCTTTCTTCCGCCGTCAGATCAGTTTCTCCTTTATTAGTCACTTTACCCACCAGAATATCACCACTGCGCACCTCCGCGCCCACTCGCACAATCCCGTCTTCGCTTAAATTACGCAGCTTCTCTTCACTCACATTGGGAATATCTCGAGTAATCACTTCCGGACCTAATTTAGTATCTCTTACATCCACCAAAAAATCCTCCACGTGCACGGAAGTATACAGATCATTCTTCACCACATTTTCCGACAGCACTATCGCATCCTCGAAATTACCGCCATACCAGGGAACAAAAGCTACTAATAAATTCTGCCCCAGCGCTAATTCTCCCTCATCCGTAGCGCTGCCATCGGCCAGCAAATCTCCCCGCTTAATCTTTTGTCCTTTATCCACCAATGGATGCTGGGTCATAGCCGTTGACTGATTACTGCGCTGAAAATTCTGCAGTCGATACACCTGCTTTTCCTTTTCATTATCCACCACCGTAATATGCCGCCCATCCACTTCCTCCACTACTCCATCCGCGTCGGCCACCACCGTCTGCCCGGAATCCAGCGCCGCCCTCTTTTCAAAACCCGTTCCCACTAACGGCGCCCGCGGAATCACCGATGGCACTGCCTGACGCTGCATATTTGATCCCATCAACGCTCTCTGCGCGTCATCATGCTCCACAAACGGAATCATCCCGGCCGCTATACTCACAATCTGGGAAGTAGCCACATCCATATACTGCACCCCCGTAGACTCAACTTCCGAAAATTCTCCCTTATCCCGCGCTTCCACGCGCTCAGATATAAATGACCCATCACTATTCAAATCTTCCCCCGCCTGGGCAATCACATATTTCTCTTCCTGATAAGCATCCAAATACTCTATTTTGTCCGTCACCTTACCATCCACCACCTTACGATATGGCGTTTCCAGAAATCCATATTCATTCAGACGAGCATACAAAGCCATATGCCCTACTAACCCAATATTTGGCCCTTCCGGTGTCTGCACCGGACAAATTCTGCCATAGTGGCTGCGGTGCACGTCTCGCACCTCAAACCCGGCTCGATGTCGATCCAACCCGCCCTGCCCCATCGCGCTCATCCGCCGCTTATGTTCAATCTCTGACAGCGGATTAGTCTGATCCATAAATTGAGACAACTGGGATGAAGTAAAGAATTCCTTAACCGCCGCGATAATCGGCCTGGCATTCACCAGCTGTGAAGGAGTCAGCTTTTCAATATCCAGCGTGCTCATCCTGTCCTTGGCAATTCTCTCCATCCGCATCAACCCCACTCTAAACTTATTCTGCACCAGTTCTCCAATCGGTCTCACTCGCCGGTTCCCCAAATGATCAATGTCATCCGCCGGCACCTGTTCAATATTAAGCCTGATTACTTCTCTAACTACTTCTATCAAATCTTCCACCTTGAACGTTCTATTCTCCGTGTCTTCCGGCACTTCTCGTCCCAGCCGCTGATTCATCCTGTACCGCCCCACTTTGCCAAAGTCATACCGATCAAACCTGAAAAACATATCGTTGATCATCTGCTTGGCATTATCCACCGTCGCCATATCTCCCGGCCGGAGCCGCTTATATACTTCCTTTAAACCCTCTGCCTCATTATGCGCCGCGTCCTTTGCCAGCGTAGCCCCAATATATGATCGCTCTTCATCTTTATCTACATCCGCGAATATTTTTTTTATCTCCTCATCCTTGTCCACTCCCATCGCTCTAAGCAAACTGGTCACCGCCACTTTTCGCTTGCGATCAATTCGCACATAAATAGCTCCATCTGCCGCCGTTTCCAGCTCCAGCCATGCTCCTCTATTAGGAATAATCTTGGCTCCATACCAGGTACTGCCTTTAGCCACCTTTGAATTGAAAAAGACCCCGGGGGATCTTATCAACTGTGACACCACTACCCGCTCTACGCCATTAATGTAAAAAGTAGCCCGGTCAGTCATCACCGGAAATTCGCCTAAATATACTTCCTGCTCCTTCACTTCACCTGTCTTCTTGTTCACCAGCCGCACCGCGCACCTGATTGGCGCTTCATAAGTAGCATTTCTGTCTCTGGCCGTATCTTCAGTATGTTTAGGACTATCCAGATAATGGTCCAAAAAATATAACTCCAGATTACCGGCATAATCAACAATTGGAGAAATTTCCTTAAATAACTCACTTAATCCCTCTTCTATAAACCACTTATATGAATCCAATTTGGTCTTCAATAAGTGTGTAGGTTCAATAACACTGGGAGAGTATTTACTAAATGTTTTTCGCTCTCGAAGCGATTGAGACATGAAGTTAGTTACTTGATTATTATAAATAAATTAACCGGTAACCAAAAAAGACCACTTACCCTTTTCCGCGACTGTGGATAACTCACGCTTACTAGGCTCACAGGTTATACTTAGTATTAATTACTCTACAGGGCGATATTTATTACCCTGAGTACATGCTGCGACCTAAATAAAAAAATTTCCAACACACAGATCAGCCTCGTCTAAACGGTAGATAGGAGTATAGTACGCCGCTATATCTCTTGTCAAGCTAAATTGGCAAACTGCCTCATTAGTCGAGACGCTCTCCCTTCTCCCTTTCAGGGAGAAGGGCTGGGGATGAGAGTTATCTAGACATCTCCCAATAATAACTTAGCCCCACACCTGCCTATAGAAATTGATGCATACGAGAACAATAGATGACTAAGTTATTTTTGGTAGATACCTTACCTTAGCCATTTTCACCAGTTCCATCTCATCACTAACATAATCACCATTAAACCCATCCATCTCATACAATTTGACATCGCCGGCCGCCGCTAAACTATTAGCCACCGCCACTCCGGCTCGTACCGAAGAAAACCATTTTTTTGCCGTCACATTTACTCCAACTGCCCCTATATCAGCTATTTTTAACCCATTATCTTCCAAAAGACCATCGATTTCCTTCAACAGCCTTAATCCCGCCCCCGGTCCATTATTCCACTTCCTCTCACCCGCAACCTTCCCATCCAGAGTCAGCCAAACCCCCGCCTTTTCCGAAGCCGTGTCAATCATCAGCGTCGCCTTGCCATCCTTTGGATTTTGGATTTGATTTGTCATTTGGATTTTGTCATTTGGATTTTGTACAAGTCCTTCAGAATCTCCTCAATAATCCTTCTATCATTCCACGCGATAATCTCCTTTCCCACCGCCATTCCTTCCTCCGCTCCCTTTCCAGTCACTACCACCACGTCCCCCACCCCGGCCTTTTTCAAACAATACTTAATCGCCTCCCGTCGATCCGCTATCCTGCGCCACCTATATCCACAATCATCGCGACTATCCACCACCGTCCCTTCTCCCCTTCGGGGAGAAGATGAAGGCAAAAACGAAAGCCGTTGTCGTAATCCCCTCTCCCCTTTGGGGAGAGGGTTAGGGTGAGGGGCATCGCCGCCTTGGCCCTCCATTTTCCCTGCCAACACCATTGTGCCACTTAACCCATTTAGTTTTTTATCCAAACCTCGCTCCAAATCATTAAAAATCTGCTCTTCGTCTTCCGTCCACGGATCTTCTCTGGTTAACACCACTTCATCAGCATATAGCGCCACCACCCTGGCCATATCCGGCCGTTTTCCCCGATCCCTCAACCCAGCCGCTCCAAGAACGGCAAAGATCTTACCGTTCTTGGAACCCTGAGCTTGTCGAAGGGCCCCCTTCACCTCCCTATACAATCTTTCCAAAGCATCCGGCGTCACCGCGTAATCAATCAGCACTCGCGGCAAATGGCTAGCAGCTTCCTCGGAAGTGTCGCCTCCACGTGACTCCCCCGAATTGGTCACCGGCAAATCCACCCATTCCATTCTCCCCGGAACCTGCGAAACTTTATCCACCGCCTTCCTTATATTCCCTTCATCAACTCCCGCTTCCTTTGCCAATAAACTCGCCGCCAGAACATTCTCCCTGTTCCATTCCCCGGCCAAAGGCGTCTTAACCCCCTTGGCCTGTTCAGAAGAGAAGGAAATCAACCGTAATTTTCGGCCATTGAAAACTTGAAATTTATTTAAAAATTGAAAATTGGACTTTAAGAATTGATTGAAAATTGAAAATTGCGACGGCCGCAGCCTAGTCCCGCCGCAGCGGGGAAAATTGAAAATTTGCTGCAGCCCCTTCCTAATCCATTCATCACCCTGTTTATAAACCACCACGCCTTGTGTCTTCACATAACTTATTATTTTCATCTTGGCTGCGGCATAAATTTCCATCGTCCCATGATAATCAAGATGCTCCCGCGACAAATTCAAAATCGCCGCCCCCTCATACTTAATTCCCGCCAGCCTGTGTTGATCCAAAGCATGACTGGTTGCCTCCACTACCGCCCGCGTCGCTCCTTGATTCACCATCTCCCTTAAATATCTAAACGCGTCCCGACTCGGCATGGTCGTCATCTTCGTCTTATTAACTATTTCTCTGTCCCCCACCCAAAAAACAATAGTGCTTAAAAGACCAACTTTATCTCTACCAAATTGTTCCCTAAGCATTGTCGCCAATAGTAGGGAAGTGGTTGTCTTGCCATTCGTCCCCGTTATCCCATACAACTTCATTTTCCTATCCGGCCATCCATAATACATCCGCCACCAGCCAGCCTGGAAATAATGATAGATATTCTTGAATAATTGATACCACCGCCTA
>QIFI01000107.1 GCA_003229735.1 Candidatus Anderseniibacteriota bacterium
CAAATATTATACATGGCTATAATAAGGCATTATATTAACTAAATAACATAATAATATCTATATATAGCTATTATATACTGATATTTGAATAAATAGCCAGTAATACTGGCGATTCCGTAATCAAAGTTCCAGTATTCTACAAGTAGTAATCTCTATGTTCGCGAGTGATAATCAATATCTTAGATCACCGCTAAATAATGGTGTGGGGGGATAGTTCGGCGCGGTCGATATCGAGGTGGTGATAAAAATCAGGGAGGATATTTTTGGGGCCGGTGAGCAGGATGTGATATTCAGCCGGGGCAGTTTTTTTAAGACTTTGAAAGGGGCCGCGGATTTGAATTTGAGATGGATGGGGATGCTCCGCTAATTGATCGCGCAAGGACTGATATATCCGGTCGGCTTTGGTTTGAGCAATTTTATCTTTAGAGTGTTTTATGGTTAAACGGACGGCGTCGGTGACCGGCGGATAATGAAGTCTTTGGCGTTCTTTGATGACTGTCTGATAAAAAGGTTTTAGAGGTGAAGTAAGCTCTTGTTTAATGAAGCGCGGCTGGCGAGTGACTAAATTTATGGGCCGGCTGGCGGCGGCTAAATCTTTTAGCCGGGCTAAAGTATAGCGGCCGGATTCGAGACTGCGATAATCGGGGTAGAGCAGTTCCTGTTCCGGATAAAGCCAAACCAGGTGGTTAAATTTATGGGGCGGGGCAATGGTAAAAATGGCGGAAGTGGCGATGATAAGGTCAAAATCAAGTAACTTTTTCGGGAACTGCCCGGGTTTAAGTTGGCGAGCGGTTTTAGCCGTAATGTGCCAGATGTTAGCAGTTACCAGCTGTTCAAGAAGTGAATCGATTTTTTTGAGACCGGTCGGGATGAGGCGCATGGGCCGCTGGCATTGACGGCAGGTATGAGCCGACTTAAAAAGAGCGGCGCATTGCTTACATTTAAGAGCGGGGGAGCGTATTTTAGCGGCGCTGGTGGTGATGACGGCGGCACATGATTCACAACGGGCCGGGGCGCGGCATTTGGAGCAGGATAGAAGAGAGACCCGACTTAAGCGATTATAATAGATGAGCACCGGTTGATGATGGCGGCGCCATTGACGGAGGGATTCGATAAAGGAGGTGGGAATGGCTCGCCGCTGACGGCGGTCGGCTAAAGTTAAATGATGAATACGAGAGCGGATGCTTGAGGGCTGGGGATTGATTATCGGGTTTTTGGCTGACCGGGCTTGATAATATTGTCGGAGAGACAAAATAGATGAGCTGGTGATAAGTTTGGCTTGATGAATCAGGGCCAACTGTTCGATGGCATCTTTATTATCCAGCCTGGGATAGGCAGACCACAATTTATGCGAGGGGTTAAATTCTTCTTCGATGATGATGTGGGTCAGCTGACGCCAGGGAAGAAAGATAGATTTTTGGGTGCCGATGACCACCAGGGGCTGGCCCTGGTGGACCCGATGCCAGGTGTGATTTATGGCGGCGCGGTTTAGCTGACCGGAAAAAATGACGGTTGATTGGGAGAGGCGATTAGATATGATGGCTTGAATGGCCGAGGCCCGCCATTGCTCGGGAATAATAATGAGCACCTGTTTACCGGCATCGCGTTTAAGATAATCGGCCAGGACGCGATAGCGGAGCGATTGATCAGATTCAATATAGGTTAGCGTTTGACGCGGGGATTCGATCAGGCTGACGGCGTGAGGGTGCGCCCTGGTACGGTTTATGGAGGGAGAGGTTGATAATAGATTTTGGGGAGCCGGGCCGGGAGCCTGAAAGAGGCGCAGGGTATAGCCCAGCCCGCCATGCATAAGGCGGGCTATCCAGGCGGCGAGTTTAACTTGCCGGGGGGTAAGATTGCTGTTGATGGTGGGTTTTAAGGTTTTAAGCCGGGGAAAAGTTCGGCGATTGTGCAATTCTATGACGACGCCGGGGATGAAGCGCTTGCCAAAAGGGACGGTGACCTGGCTAAATTGGTCAATCGAGCTTTGATCGTCCGGCAGTTTATAGGTATAGCTTTGGGAGGCCCGGGGGGAGAGGGGAATAGCCGGGGCTACTTCGGCATATTTTTTGGTCATGGATGGAAATTAACGCCAAAACGATACATGACCGGAAAGTCGCGGCGCTGATTAATGCCGCCTTCTCGAAGACCGGTGGCCAGCTGATCTTCGGCAGAATTGATGCCCGGGCGGTGAGGTAGAATGACGGCCGATTTGCCGGTATCGGTTTTTAAGTATAGTCCGAATTTTTGGGGATCGAGCTGGATGGGGTCGCTGATCCGCTGGAGAGGATCAAGCACAGCCACGGCTAGTTTGAGGTGGGGCAGATCGGCCCGATTAAAACTGGGGCGCATATTGAGAGCATTTATGGTATGCCAAATAATTTCTTCGGCCAAGGTATGGGCGCGGGGCAGGATTTGACCAGAGATATCTTTTAGGCGATCGCCTGGTTTTTCCAGGACATAGATATAGCAAGCTTTTTGCCGGCTAAGCTGGGGCGCCAGCGGGTAAGGAAGGGGCAGGATTTGTCTGGTTTTAGCATAATGTTCGGCGGCGGCATGAGCCAACTTGGCATAAATAGAGATCATCTGTTAACTGTTGCAAAATAACCGGAATATCTCAAATATGGCGGCCCTGTGTTAGATTAAAAAGATGAAGACGGGATTGAATATGGTGGAGACTACCAGCCGGATATTTCTGGGGATTAAGATTCCGGATCAAACTATAAAGCTTCTGGAAAGCAGGTTGGACGTAATGCGGGGAGTGGGGAAACGGGTGCCGGTGGATCGGCAGCATGTAACTTTTTGTCTGGTGGGACAAGTGCCGGGAATTGAGAAATATCTGGAGGAATTAAGCAAGCCGCTGGAGCAGTCATTTACATCGATTGTGACTTTGACACATTTGGGGCGGGGGATGAATGAGGATCAGATTTGGGCTTATGTGAAAAAAACCAGGGGACTGATTGATATTAAAGAGGAATTGGATAAGCGGGTGGATAAATTGCAGATCGGAGATTCGAAGCTGATGAATCGAGATGGGGATTTTATCCCGCATATTAATCTGGCGGGAGTGGACGAGAAGAAAATGCCCATGATTTCTATTGATATACCAGTTAACACGACATGGCGGGTTAATGAAGTACATATTTTTGCCAGCAAGCTGTGGCGAGAGGGGGTAAGTTATTCGAGTCTGGGGACTATATTGTTGAATTTATAAATTGCTAAATGGTTAAATTATTAGATTGTTAGGACGATGCGAATGACGCGAATTCTACTATGTTTGTTTGAGTTGGATAATCTAGGTTTTGGTTGATGATGGGGGTAGGGTGAAATTATGGGGATAGAGAGGGATGTAAAAGTTGAATCGGTGAAGATTGGATCGGTGGCTGGCGATTTTCTTGAACATGAAGAATGGCTGAAGCTGATTGATGGATGGGTTGGAGGTAACCGGGGCAGGCCCCATACCACAGGGATACGGGGTAAACATATAGTTACGTTGAATCCGGAAATGGTGATGAGGGCGGAAACGGATGGTGAATTTCGCCGGGCCTTAGAGCGGGCCGATTTAAGAATACCGGATGGAGCCGGGCTGATATGGGCCAGGTGGTATTTGAGATCCGAGGGGTGGCTGTTGGCGCCCAGCCTGCTTATTTTTTTAGGGCAGAGAGTGAGAAGAATTACCGGCGTGGAGGCAGTGTTTGACTTGGCGGAGACGTGCCAAAGGCACCAGACGGGAATGTATCTGCTGGGCGGGAAGCCAGAGGCAGTAAAAAAAACCCGGCGATTATTAGAATTAAAGTATCCAAATCTGCGCATCAAAAATAGCGGGGCGCATACGGCTGATTTATCGGGGGCAAGGGATATATTAGACGATATAATAAAATTTAAGCCGGCAGTATTACTGGCGGCGTATGGGGCGCCGCTGCAAAGTTTATGGATTGATAAATATTTATCTGAATTACCATCGGTGAAGGCGGCGGTGGGAGTAGGTGGAGCCTTTGAGATAATTGGCGAGTTTTTGCCGCGAGCGCCCAAGTGGATGAGAAGCATAAATATGGAGTGGTTGTGGCGGCTGGGGCTGGAGCCAAAGCGATGGCCCAGAATAAAAACGGCCGTCATTGATTTCCCTTTATTGGTTCAAATGCAGAAAAAGCGGAATCTCAAGGAGTAAATAATTTGTATATATGGCTATATATAGTTATATACACGACTTATGCACACCATCTTAACATTGACTGGTTTGGCTGTGGCTCCTAGGTTTATATGATGTCCAATAGAGATTTTATTTGTTGGCATAGCACAATTTCCGATAAGGAGGTGAGGGTGTTATGAATGACGACAAACCACTGTATGAGGAAGAAAGTTTTTGGCAGAGAGTGAAGGAATCACCGAGAACTGTATCGGCTCTAATTATTATCCTGATTGTGGCGGCGGCAATTTACGCGTTTTCTGGTGACGATCAGAAGGAGGCTGAAATTGCTCAAGAGGCGGCGACGACAGAAAATGCAGTGACAGAGGAAGCGGCGGTTAACGCGGAGACAGAGGAAGCGGCTAAACCCGAGGGGCAAGTGGCGGCCGGAGCGACTGATAACGAGGCGGCGGCAGAGGAGCCAGCAGTGGAACTGCCGGAAGCCAGAAAAACAGCGGAAGGTTATGTAGAAGTGGCTAATGCCGGAGAAGGTTATACTCACTTGGCTCGCAAAGCTGTTACGCGCTGGCTGTCAGAAAATCAGGCTAGTTACCAGGTGACAGAAGAACATCGAATCTTTATTGAAGATTATATTCAAAATCGGTTGGGCAGTGAAGGTCTGGCATTAGGGGCGGAGCAAACTATCACCTTTGATTTGATGGAAGAGGCAGTGGCGGCGGCCGGAGAATTAACGGAAATACAACTGAATAACTTAAGTCAATATACCAGTGCTCTGAACTAGAGAGACAAGAATGTATGGGGGGAAATCACAAACCCGTTTCCGGAGACGGGTTTGTGGTGATTTTGGTATAATTAAGTCACCATCTCAAAATAACTTAATCATCTCTCGTCCTCTATGCATCTTTCGACTTCGCTCAAGATAAACCAATCTACAACTTGAACGAGATCTGACCAAGTTATTTTGAGATGGCGCCTAAGTAGAATAGATCTATGATTTTTGATGAAAAAACTAAGCCGATGCCGCCCGAGGCGAAACAGGTTTTTGCCGGCCTGATATATTCGGTGTGGCAGTGGGAGCAGGAATTATATGATGGCAGTACAGCTATTTTTGAGCGGTTGAAACGAAATGATACGGCGCATGTGGTGGGGATTTTAGATGACCAGAGAATTATGATGGTGCAAGATGAACAGCCGGATAGGGGACCGGTGATAACGCCGGCGGGCGGGGTTATAGAAAACGGGGAGAGCGCGGAAGATGGAGCCAGGCGGGAATTTAGAGAGGAGACAGGTTATAAGATTGGAGAGTTGAGATTATGGCATAAATATCGGCCATCCAGCCGCATGGAGTGGGAGGTATACGCGTATGTGGGAAGAGAGCTGGAAGATACGGGAAAGCGGGAAGTGGAAGCCGGGGAAAAGATCGAGATTAAGACATATACGTTTGATGAGTGGTTGAAACTTGGCAATAATCCGCTGATGCGTGATTATTATTTGAGGATTATGATGCTGGAGGCGCAGTTGGATAAAACTAAAAGAGATCAATTATGGAAACAGTTATATGAGTAAAATACGCACTAGAATCGCACCTAGTCCGACTGGGAATCTACATGTGGGGACGGCTCGGGCGGCTTTGTTTAACGAATTGTATGCCAGGAAGCAGGGCGGGGAATTTGTGGTGCGAATAGAGGATACAGATAAGACGAGGAGCCTGCGCAAGTATGAGAAGACGATAATGGAGGGTTTAAAGTGGCTGGGATTGAGCTGGGACGAGGGGCCGGATATAGGGGGAGAAACCGGACCATATAGGCAGTCAGAGCGGGGGAATATTTATGGCCAGGCAATACAGAAATTACTTGATTCCGGTCAGGCATTTAATGAAGAGGGGTCCGATGTTATAAAGCTGAAAGTAAAAGCCCAGGAGGTTGAATTTGAAGATCTGGTGCGAGGAAAAGTGACAGTACATTCGGATACCTGGGGAGGCGATTTTGTGATAGCCCGGGCGCTGAATGATCCGGTATTTCATCTGGCGGTGGTGGTGGATGATGACGCCATGAGAATCAGTCACGTGATTCGAGGGGAAGACCATCTAACAAATACGGCCCGCCATATTCTGATCCAGCGGGCTTTGGGGTATGATAGTCCGCGATATGGCCACTTACCGCTATTGCTTGATGAGCGGCGGCGAAAGCTATCCAAGCGGACCGGGGAAACCAGTTTGCTGGCGTATCGAGATGAGGGATTTTTACCGGAAGCAATGATGAATTATCTAGCCCTGCTGGGATGGAATCCGGGAGATAATCAAGAGATATTCAGCCATGAAGAGTTGATTAAAGTTTTTACACTGGAGAAGGTGCAGAAGGGAGGAGCAATTTTTTCCCGGACGAAATTAGTGTCGGTTAATAAGGAATATATGAAGACTATGAATCCCACAGAATTGTGGCAGAGAGCTAGACCTTTTTTTGGAACAGAGGCGGTGAAGCTGGATGATGAGTATATGGCCAAAGCGATAGCAACCGAGCAAACAAGAGTGGGGACTTTAAGCGAAATGCCGGAGGCGCTGGCTATGTTCGCACCAGACTGGATGGCGGATTATGATCCATCTTTATTGGTTTGGCGGAAAAGCGACGCGAGGCAGACGCAGGAACATTTATCCCGCCTGGTTGAACAATTGGAGAAAACGGCGGGTGAAGATTACACGGAGGAAGAGCTGGATAAGAATATCATCACCTGGATCGATGATAATGGCTGGGGAAAAGGAGATGTATTATGGCCATTGAGAGTAGCCCTGACCGGACGAGAAAATTCACCCGGTCCATTTGAAGTAGCCAGCGTATTGGGTAAAAAAGAGTCGTTGAGGAGAATTGGCCTGGCATTGGATCTTTTTAATTCTTAAGGTTTTAAGGTAAATTACTTGTTATGCGACGGAGACTGCCTAAGTGGGTTAGAATCGTGTATGCTGGAATTATTGTCCTATTAGCAATTGGGATGGTAGTGATGACTTTTTAAGCGATTATATAAGTATGAGAAAGGCTGGCGCAGTGATTATCGGCAGTATGATTATACTGCTGTTCGGAGTGGGTTGGGCAGTGAAGCCAGTGATGGTGATGGCGCAATCGATTGATGAACTGAACGATCAGCTGGTGACCAAGAGAGACGCACTGCAGGAGGCTAAAAAAAGAATTTCCAGGTTCAAGGAGGAGATTCAGATTAAAAAACAGGAAGCTAGAACCCTAAAAGACCAAATTGAGATTATTGATGATGGTATTACTCAAATTAGTTTGAGCCTTGATGAGACCGTGGCGGAGATAGAAACGACGGCGTTGGAGATTAAACAGGTTGACGCCGAGATAAAAGCCAGACAAGCGGAGATTAATCATCAAAAAGAAGTGTTGGGGGAATATATTAGGACAATTTATGATTTATCACAAGAATCTTCAGTGACAGTGTTTCTAAAATATACGACTTTTTCAGAAGCTATGAGTGAGGCGTCAACAGTGCAGGAATTGCGGGAAAGAAGTCATTTAGTACTGCAGGATATTAAGCAATTGAAAGAAAAATTAGAGCAGGAGCAAAAAGATTTGCGGAATTTTAAAGAGACGCTGGAAAAACTTAGCAGGCGGCAGAAACAGCAGCAGTCTGCATTGGTTACCAGTAGGCAATCCAAGGAAAATATTTTGGAACTGACTAAAAATGAGGAAGGTAAATTCGCGGATTTGCTGAATGAGGCTAAGAATGCCCAGCAGGCGGCGAATGCTGAAATAAAGAAAATTGACGCGGAAATCAGAGAGCGCCTACGGGCGCAGGGGCTGGATAACTTGCCCACGGTGGGTACAATGGATTGGCCGATCGAGGCGATATTTGGAATTTCCTGTGAATTTCAGTGCGCTGACTATCCTTATGAATATCTGATTGGGCCGCATTCGGCAATGGATATTCCATCCTATCTGGGTACGCCGATTAAAGCGCCGGCTGATGGATATGTGGGGCGAGTTTATAACGCGAATGGTCCCGGTTACAGTTATATAATGCTGGTGCATGGGGGAAATGTATCGACAGTGTATGGACACGTGTCAGGCTTTGCGGTAAGCGAAGGCCAGATGGTGAGCCGGGGATCAGTGATTGGATATACGGGAGGAGCGCCCGGCGCGAATGGCGCGGGATTGTCGACCGGGCCGCACTTGCATTTTGAGGTGCGGGTTAATAATACGCCAATAAATCCCCGGCTGTATTTACCATAATTTTTAGTTCTCTTTAATGAGCAATGGTTATGAGCGTAGTAAAGACTGGTCGGACGTAGTATGCTTGAAGAATTATGAAGAGTCCGGATGATGTATTTGAGAAGATTGTGGTAAAAACCTCTTATATCTGGGGACCTTTTTACGCAATCTTCTATATCTTGAGGTTGTTATTAAAGGAGATGTTTGGCGGCAGAGAGTGAAAAGGCGCGGTAAGAAAAATAATAATCAATGCGGCAAAAATATCGACAAATAAGACTGCCCCGGGGTCTGGCAAACCCCACAGTAAATCAGGCTAAGAAGATTCATGAAAGAGGCGGCCAGAAACAAGAATACTGGCATAGTGGGAATAGGGGAGAATATGCGGGAGATTTTGTGTTTGGGGGAATTGATGGAGCAGTTACGACATTCGCCGTAGTGGCCGGTGTGATGGGGGCAGATTTGTCAGCTAAAGTGATATTGATTCTGGGATTTGCTAATTTACTGGCGGATGGATTCGCAATGGGAATTGGAAATTTCCTAAGCATTAAGAGCGGTCATGAACGATATCAGAGAGAGAAAGATCGCGAGGAGTGGGAAGTGAGGAAGGTGCCGGAAAATGAGCGGGCAGAGGTGAGAGCTATTTATAAGCAAAAGGGATTTTCTGGGGAGGCTTTGGATCACGCGGTGGAGACAATTACCAGCGATAAAGAGAGGTGGGTGCAAACCATGATGAGGGAAGAGCTGGGTTTGTCTGATGATACAAGATCCCCAATAAAGGGGGGAGTTGTTACATTTACAGCTTTCTTGACGATGGGCTTAATTCCGTTATTATCTTTTGTGGCGGCATTGGCAGTGCCGCAAATTCAGGCGGTCACTTTTGAATTATCGGTGGCCTTAACTATAGTGGCTTTGTTTTTAATAGGGGTGCTGAAAACCTTGGTGATTCCGCAGTCGTGGTGGAAAGCTGGTCTGGAAATATTGATGATGGGAGGATTAGCGGCCGTAGTGGCTTATGTGGTAGGCTGGCTGCTTAAGGGGCTGGTAGGATAGATTCATATGTCGAGAGAAGAGATTATAAATTTTATATTGCAATTAGAGGGGCCGTATAAGTGGTATGTGCTGGGATTTATTTTAGTGGGATTGACGGCGGTTATGACTAAAGTGATATTCAAAACCTTCAAGTGGTTTTTGATATTAATTGGCTTGTCTGTGCTGGTGGTATCGGTGGTATATTATTTAGCACCTGGCGCGTGGTTAAGATGATGGGGGATGGTGCCTAATAGAAAATAGCTCTCACGGTGAGAACTATAAAATTAATTGGGAGACGGTCCTTTTAGAGCCCATTAAATAACCTCTTGCCGACTGCAATTTCCATGGACCTGGCTCAAAAATCCGTAAAACTCGTCGAAGTAATAGTATTACTTCTTCTCATTTTACAAATTTTTGATCTCAGGCCATGACGACAATGGGTTATTTAACGGGCTCTTAGAGGGGAACTATAATCCGAATCGCGGTCGGCCCTACAAGACACATGCAGGAAAACCAAGACACAGATTAAGAAAATAACGGATACAGCGGCGCCCCAGATGGGGGTCCAGAAATAGCTGATAATTATTCCTGGTGCTATGATGGTCGCTAGAACAGAAGCTATCGGCAAGGCCAGAGAGCGCAACTCAAAAATGAGAAATTTGGTGATGGAAATAGAGATAATTACAACAGCGAAGCTGATGATAAAAAGCTTGGCCAGACACGCGAGTAAAACATGAACGGGTTTACGCATGAGTTGTGACATGACAGTGTCTCCTAATTGGAAAAAGTACATGAATACTGCAAACACGAATATATAGATGTTTATTAAATACGTCAAGAGAAATTACGGTAACTACTAAACCCATAGAATAGGGGAGAGGGAGTATTGGCGCGAGAT
>QIFI01000064.1 GCA_003229735.1 Candidatus Anderseniibacteriota bacterium
TATCACGGGCGCCAGGAGATGTCCACCCATACATTAGAGTGGGGCGAATGATGGTGTAATCAAGGCAGCTGTGTTCTATGGCTTGCTCGGCAGCTAGTTTAGACAGGCCGTAAATATTTTTTGGTAAAGGTAAATCGGTTTCGGTATATGGCGGTTTATCTCCACGGAATATAGCATTGGATGAAATGTAAATAAGGCGGCAATTATGTTGCCGACAGAGTTTAATGATATTGAGAGTACCGCCAAGATTAATACGGGCTGATTCATGGGGATTTTGTTGGCACCAATTGACATTACCTTGGCTGGCAGCATGAATAACAATGTCAGGTTGAAAATTAGTAAAGATTTGGTGGAGAACATGATATTTGGTGATGTCGGCGGGAGTAGAGGGCAGATTGGTGGATAGGGTATTAGCAGGAGCAAAGGTGAGAAAAAGATTAATGTGGTTGGGAACAGAAGCGATAAGATGGTGACCAAGCAGACCGGAAGCACCGGTAATTAAGACTTTCATATTATTATGACGGTATCATGGGGGATTGATGAGGTAAAATTTGTTTGGTATGGAAGTGATTTGAGGAGATGGTGAGGGGTTTACGGAAATCATGGGGGATATTTTTGGGCTGGTGGTTTTCGGGTTCGGGATAATAAGGGTTTGAGTAGTTAGCGGATGCGAAGATCGGTACGATGGCGGTAGCGATAGTAGCGGTAATAAGATTTGCCATAGATGAAGATTTGTTTAAGACGGGAGTGGAGAGAGTAGTATTTTGTGGCGGTTGAGGAATCGGTTTGATCAGGTGTGACCTGACCGTGAGGAGGAGTTAGAATATGCGCTTGTTTGATCTGATGCTTGATAAGTAAGTTGGCAAGACTGGAGAAGATGTCGATGGCCCGCTGGCGGCTGGGGTCAACACCCTCATACATATTGAAGTGATATTTGGTATAAGCGATGGTGTTGAAGTTGTTGGTAACTAGAGTCGATAAGGCGTCTGGCCACATGGAGAGGCTGCCAATTTTATAATAGCCTTGAGACAGGTCAGTGAGGACTCTATCCATTTTTGTGACAAGTTTCTTAGTAGTGGACCCGGTGTAGCAAGCCAGGGATTGAAGATAGGGCATGGGGTGGCGGTGGTATTGATGAACATAGGCGTGGAAATCTAAATAAAGGAGAGGCGGATTTTTTTTGATATATTTCCACAAGTAGTAGGCCTCCGGGCAGTTGGATTTATCTTGATAGCGAAAATTCCAGTACAGATTAATGCCATTAGCGGTGAGGCAGGTTATAAGTTTATAGCCATCGGGGTTTTGCATGGGCATGATATCGACGGTGAAGTGTTTCAGGAGGATGATGCCGGCGGGTGAGGCCAGATATTCGAGGATGGCCAGAGAGCCGAGTATGTCCGGTTCAGCCGGATGGCAACCGGTGGTGACAAGAATTCGGCCATATTCCCGTTGACGTGAAGGGAAAGAAATTATGGATAAGTCATGGTTTTGGAGGGAATGGCCGATGATTTGTTGATGACAAAGCTGGGGGTGATCATCAACAAAACGACGTAAATGGAGGCGGAGATGATTGTAGTCATAAAGGATGGTGTTGGATAGATAGATGGGTTTGGAGGAGGGGAGAGTAAATGAGTATTTTTGAGGGAGACCGGTGTGATTGGTGTGGACGGGAGAAACAAGCTGTTGCCAGGTCCATCTGTCGTGTGACCAATAAACCAAGCTGTTGTCGCGAGTCAGAGGTGCATTGGGCGGCGAAAGATTAGCAGAAATATTAGTAGTTTCTCCAGTTTGTCCTTGGAGACAGAGTAAATAGAACCAGCTATATTCATCGGCTTTGTTAGTGCCTTGGGGAAAAGAATCAAAATGTTTAGCGGTAAAGGAAATAGAGTTTTTGTCAGTAGATAGATCCTGGATGACGGATTGGTCAGATAAGACTTTCATGGTTTAAGGAAATTATGAGGTGATTACATGCTAATTTAATGATGGAGAAAGAAAAAGAAGTTATTGTTTGTTGACGAGGTGATTTGCGAGGGTAGGGAAGTTATCAATGAAGGGTTATTTGATGAATACGTGTTTATAGGGGTATTTGCAATAGTTTATGAAAAAATGTAGGGTTTAAGGCATGCTTAGAATATTGAAAGGGAAACTTTTAGTGTGGTTAATAGTATATAGCATTGTAGTTCCGAGATGGGCAGACGCATATATAGAGCCGGGAATCGCGAGTCAGATGTTGCAGATATTGGTGGCGGGGGTCATTGGAGCAAGTGTTTTTATACGTGGAGTTAGAGTAAGACTCGTTTATTTTTTTGGTTGGTTGAAGCGGAGATGGAAATTAAATAAGGCGGTAGAGAGGATTGATAGGGAGGGAGAAATGAAGGAAATTGATGATAATTAAGTGGTTTATTTAGGTAGGGTAGATAGCGTGAAAGAGTATCGAAAAAGGATGGAAAGAATAAGTTGGAGGGAGGTGGCCGTGGCTTTGTCAGCGGCTAATTTGATGTTTGTTCGGGAATGGTCTATGAGATTAAATAGGACTAATTTGTACTATCTAAGCATAGATGGTTTGCGTCCGTATTTAATTGCCCTAATATTTAACGTGCTATTAGTGACGGTTATTTTTTTGAATGGGTTGTCCTGGGTGCGGATAATTGGGCGGCCATGGGCAAGAAGATGGGCAGGACTAGTTTTTATGGGAGTGGTATTGATTCAAATAAATAGCTTGAGAACTATGGCCAGGATCAACGTGACGGAACTATTAGCTGGTGATGTGAGAATTTATCTTGGGGTGGGAGCAGTTGGAGTTATTGTGGCTATGGCTGTATTTTTTAGATGGCAGACACATATCGTGCGTGGATTCATAATGGTTATGCTGGTAATATTTCCTTATGTGGTGATGACATTTGGGCAGGCTATGTGGTTGATGATAAAGCCAGATGAGAATATTGATATAGCGAAGGTGGACGCGATTAATATAGGTAAAAAGCCACAAGTCAGAGTGTTGTGGATAATTTTTGACACAATGGATCAGAGAGTGGCTTTTGAAAGTCGGCCTGACGATGTCGAGTTGCCAGAAATTGATCGATTGAGGGGAGAATCTTTTTATGCCCTAAATGCTTATTCTCCTAATAAAGTTACCGCGAAATCAATACCGTCTCTTTTTACGGGGAGAAGGGTGATAAAATCAGAGGTGGCAGATGAGAATGAATTGTTGATAACATACGAGGATATTGGAGAGATGGTAGAATGGAGCAAGGTGCCGAATATATTTTCGAGGACCAGGGATGAGGGATATAAGACAGCGGTAGCAGGCAGAGCATATCATCCATACTGTAAATTATTTAATTATATTACATCGTGTTTAGAGAAGATGGGGCGTGAGAATGACGGTATTGATAATAATAGAGTGGAAGAAGTATCAAATATCATGATACAGCAGATATACAGACTGCAACCCTGGTGGGGTTTGCTAACTGGAGAGCAAAGAGTGAAAATTTACAACCAAAGTTTGCAGAGTATGGAAGTTTATCAAGGAATACTGAAGAACGTCAAAGGATATAGTCGGGATCCCGATCTAGATCTTATTTTTGCTCACTTCAATATACCTCATGATCCTTATATTTATGATAGATATACAGATAAGTTTAAGATTCAGCCGGAAGGACCGGAAGGATATTTTAATAATTTAGTTTTGGTAGACCGTACCCTGGGGGAGATTCGTATGGCTATGGAAGAGGCAGGCGATTGGAAAAATACGGCCGTAATTGTTACGGCGGATCATAATTGGCAAAAATCATATGAATATGATGGTAAGGTGAAAGAAAGGGGAGTTCCATTTATATTAAGATTACCCGGTCAAAAAAATGGTGTTGTTTATGAAGAAGAGTTTGAAACTATTGTGACTGGTGATTTGATTTTAGGGATAATGAGGGGAGAAATTACAGATTATGAAGATGTTGGGGAATTGATTGATAGGGGCGGGTTAAAATAATATGTTGTAAAATTGGGAATTCGAATTTAATCATAGACGATTAAAGAAATGATGATACTGTTGAACGATACTTTGAAGAGAGAAATTATGGAATACCATTTGGTGGGCTTGAGTTGACAGACGTGAACGTAACGAAGGATTATCAAGTAAATTTATAGTGGCATCGGCGATGGCGGTGGGGTTGCGTCTGGGAACAAGAAGGGCTGATACCCGGTGGGCCAGAAAGTCTCTATTTTCGGGAATGTCAGTGGTGATGATGGGGCGGCGGGCGGCCATGGCTTCCATTAAACTATTACTCATACCTTCATAGAGAGTGGGTTGGATGAAGATGGTAAGGAGGGGGAGAATTTCCGGTACGTCCGGGCGGTAGCCCAGGAAAGTAACGTGAGAGCGCAAGTTAAGTCGATCAACTAGTCTAACAAGAGAGGATTTTTCGGCGCCGTCGCCAACTAGTACCAGATGAGTGTCCGGGCGCGTGGCAATTATTAGAGGCATAGCTTTGATCAGGTACGGGTGGCCTTTTTTTTGGCGCAGTTGAGCTACATAACCAATGAATATTTTGTTTTGAGGTAAATTTAGAGATAGTGTTTTTTTAGTGATGTTGATATTAGGTTGCATGGTTGAGACATCAAGAGCATTGGGAATGATGGAGATTTTACGAAGAGAAGTACCCAAGTATTTTTGATGCCCTCTGGCTATGGCCGGTGAGTTAAAATGGTAGTGCGACACCAAGGGGGAGGTTAAGCCATCTAGAATGAAAAAGGGAAGATATTTAGATTGCCAAAGTTTCCCCCGGATTGAGCAGACGATAATCGGGATGCCGGCCAGGCGGCCGATGATGCGGCCGAATAGGTCAGCGTGGGGGAGATAGGTGATAAGAATGTCGGGTTTGATCTGCTTAACCAGGCGATAAAATTTTCGGATGATGGACAGTTCAAGTTTATGTCTAAGATTGAGGGAATAAACTTTGATGCCTTGAGAAGTGAGCATGGAGCCGACCGGACCGGGACTGATAATAGATACTACGTGATGATCGAATTCATTTTTAGTTGGAGGAAGAATTTTTGTCAGCATCAGTTCGGCTCCGCCGACTCCCAGGCCGGTAATAAGATGGATGATTTTTTTGGGAGCAGATTTAGTCATGGATGGTGGTAGGAGCGGACATGATGGTGGATACACGTTTGTCCCAGGTGTATTGGTGAGAGAGTTGAAAGGCAAGGTTGGCTCTTTGGTTTGCTTCATTTGGATCACTTAAAATCTGGAGAATAGTTTGGTATAGGCTGTTGGCGTTGTCAGGAGTGTAAAAAAAGACGGCGGAATTCGTGACTATGCTGCGAATGCGGGGCAGGTTGGCGGCAATGATGGGTCGATGAGCGGCAAAAGCTTCAAATAGCTTCATGGGGCTCATAGTGTTTACAGTGCGGCAATGTCTGGAGTAGGTGACTAGAATGATATCAGCAGCTTTAAGATATTTAGGGATGGAGGATATAGGATGGTGACCAAGCAAGGAAATGTTATTGAGTTTAGTTTGATTCAATTGGCGTTGGTAATAGGCTGCATCTGTGGGCAGACCGCCAACTATGATAAAGTGAGGTTTGGAAGGATGGTGTTTGATTAGAGTGGCGGCGGAAATAATACTTTCCACATCCCGGTCCCGGTATAGATGACCGGTATAAACCAGTAATGGTTGATGCAGGGGAAGGCCAAGCTGTTGGCGCAGGGACATTTTATCATCAGATATATGATGGAAGGCAGTGGTGTTGACGGCGCTGGGGGTGACGATGATTTTGCGGTCAGGAATACCGGCGGCCAGCCAGTTGGACCGGGTAAAATTGGAAATAGTGACCAGGCGGGTGCTGTGATTAAATATGAAGCGGTAGAGAGCGTCGTAAAAAAGTGGTTGCTTACCAAAGACAAAATTGTGAACTTCGAAAATTAAATCGCTGTTCCGGAAATAGTTCCGAATGGCCAATAAGGTGCTGGAGATAATTCCACATCGAGCGTATATGATCTGGTAGTGAGAAGGCAGAGGAGTGAAAGCTAAGCGAATAGTATTGAGGCTGAAGACGGTTTGATTCCAGGCGCGGGCGGTTAAATGATCGGAAGATAGATAGGGTCCGGTTATGGGATATTCGGTGATAGCGGGAGAAGATGTGAGTGATGGAGGGTTTGGCTTTAGAGACAGGAAGACAAATAATAGATGATTGTGATGAGTATATTTGGCTAGAGCTTTAGCCATAGCCAGGCGGGCCACACTTTCCGCGAAGGGGTTAGGTAGAAACCGGTCATTCAAGAAGGCTATATTTTGTTTAGGTGAGGAAGTATGGGAAGAAGGTCTGGCGCGGGTGGTGCGGAGGCGACGATAGATCAGTTTAAGCCAGCGCGGAGTGAAGATAACAATAATTGGCTCCAGGATATAAAAATATTCAAAAAGAGATGTTTGATAACGACGCAGGAATTTGAGGCGGGTTTTAATCCCCTGCCACATTTGGGGGCGGCTATTGGTGTTGGAGATACCCTGACTGGTTTCGCGATAGCAGAGAATTTTGGGTAAATTATAGAATTTAGTATAAGGCAACAGTCTAAACCAGAGATCACAATCTTGGCCGTAATAGACGCTTTCATCATAACAATTGACTTGGTAAAGCAGTTGCTTGTTAATAAGTACACAGCTGTGGGCGAAGGGATTGTGGCGAAATAATGTGAGTTTAATGGTTTGGTCAGTGACTGGAAGGCGTTGAAGTCGGTGGCGTTGACCCTGGATATCCATATAATACGAGCCAATTACTCCATATTCCGGATGGGTGGTGATAAATTTTACCTGCTTGGCCAGTTTTTCGGGGTGCCACCAATCATCAGCGTCCAGGCGGGCAATATATTTGCCTCGGGCCAGGCGGATACCTTTATTGAGCGACTTGGTAAGGCCCAGGTTTTGGGAGTTGGTGATGATTTTTAGAACGTGATTAGGGGCGAGAGATTGCCAGTGGGTTAGAATGTGTGAAGTTTTATCTGTAGAATGATCGTTGATGAGGATAATTTCGTAATCAGTGAACGTTTGACTGGTAATACTGGATAGGGCCTGATTAATAGTAGCGGCTCCGTTGTAGACGGAGATAATGATGGAGACCAGGGGTGGTTTATGGTGAGTTGCGCGAGTCATGGTTGAGAGGAGAAAAGATCGGGGCTTATTTCCCAGATGATAACGTTTGGTTGCTGATAGATGCGGGTAAAGTATTGGGGATAATTATCGAGGGTGGGGAAGGTGATAGAGTCTTTGGAGATAAAATTTTGTTTAAGGTAGGGGCGATCGACAAAAGGATTCTTAGGGTGGGGTTTAGCAAAATAGATATAAAGACGATCAGGCATATTGGAAGCAATGGCGTTGGTATCCAGTTTGTAGAGCCGGTTATTAATACCTGTAAGAAGTTGTCTGGTTCGCAGGCTAATATTATCAAGCTCACTAATTTCGGACGTAAATTCGTTGAGATCTACATACCCGTTGTTTTGTATCCAGGAGAGCCGGTCGGCAAATGTATTATTTTTTGCAAGTATCAGGTTGGCCTGCTGGCAAATTTGTTGAAAATAAAGGTTATTTGGACAAGGAAAAGTTTGATTAATAAGATAATTTTTTAATTCATCAAGTGAATAATTAGTAAGAACTTCAGCTGGAGCGCCAATGCGAGTGGAGCGGGTATAATAGGAGATGAAAGCATTGGAAGAGCTGGCTAAAATTTGGCGATTGGGGGGTAGGTTTTGGCGGATCCAGGCGGCGGCATTCATTTCATAGTCAGGAATGGTGAATTGAAGGAGATAATTAACATAGGTGATACCGGAGATAGAGATGAAAACGGCGGTTAATAGGAAAGAGGCAATAATTTTTGATGTGACAGGGTAATATTGTTCCAGCCTGCGTAATAAATAGTAGGCTGGTAGGATGGAAAGAATGGACAGGTATATTAAGGCGCGATCAGGTAAATAGGCAATGTTAGTCAGGCGGGGTAATATTTCTGCGATAAGTATGAATATGATGGTGAGAAGCGTGAGAGGTAAGAAAAAAGCAATTTTTATTTTAGTTAACAAGTAGTGACGATAGGGGGTGACAGCTAGAGCAAATATCAGTGCCACGGCCAGAATTGACAGATAGGGACTGAAGTAAAAGGTGTAATACTTAGTAACTCCTGTAAATCCTGACCATCCAGCTTCGACCCCCTCGAAATTGCGATAGGACGCAGGAAATGCAAAATTCCAGTTTAAAGCAACAATATTTACTACGATACCGATAATATTTTCATATATCCGGGTAGCCATATTGAGAATACCGAGACGAATTAGAGGCACCAGGGCGATAAGGAATAAAACGATATATTTAATTTTAATCTGGGTGTGGCGGTAAAAGATGGCTATAGTGAGAGACCAGATGATAGCCAGAAAACTAAAGACAGGATGAAAAAGCAGGCCGAAAAAAGAGTACAGGCCGGCCAGGTAAAAGAAAAAAGATTGTTGCTGGCGGTGGGCTAACCATAGCAGAGAGGTAAAAAAGTAAAGAAAAAAAAGAAAAATGATATGGTGGCGGCTGATGGTCATTTCCTGGATAAGTCCGGGGGAAGCCAGGGGAATAAGCAGGAGGGCTAGGCGGGAAGAGTATCTGGTGAGATGGCGAGCGATGGGCCAAATGGGAAATATGGTCAGTGGCAGCAGAAACGGCAGGACATATTTATATATTAGATATAAGTTTAATGAAGTAAGATTAGTGAGGTTTACAGATAGAACTTCAAAGGCAAAACGTTCAATTTCTCCGTAGATCATGATGCGTTGATTGGCTAGATCAGCTTGATATTGGAGTATTATGGTATAGGTGTCTGGCCCGGGCAGGAATGGATATCTGGTGACTTGAATTAAAAGGACCAAAGCGATGATAATAAGTGCTGTTGGAACAGGATGAAGTAATTGACGCGGAGAAAATTTGGGGATGGCAAATGTGAAGGGAGATTTTAGCAGGAATGGTAGAAGCAGGAAGAGACTGTAGGAGAAAATAGTAATGGCAAGATTTAAGCGGGTAGTTAATACTGCAAATAAAACAATAATTAGAGCGGGAATGAAAATGGCGTTGAGCAGGCTGATAATGACAATAAATAGCCGGCCGTGTTGGTGAAACTGTTTAGGGAATATGGCAGTGATGGCGAAGCCGGCTAGCCAGAAGACGACGATGCCGAAAAAAGCCTGGAAAAAGGGGAGTAGAAAGTGCGAATATTGGAGGTTGGCGTAAACGGAGAGTAGAAATATAGCCTGGACAAAAAGAAGATGCAGGGGTTTTATGGTTATTAGGGGCGGGGAGGAAGTTGACATATGAGTTTATTATAATGCCGGGCGGCTTTGGTCCAGTCAAAGTTTTGGCGGGTTGATTTTTTAGCGTTGAGGCCTAATTGGCGGCGCAAATCCGGCTGATCTATTTGTTTTAAGAGAGCAGATGAAATAGCTGAACTATCTTGAGGAGAAATTAGAAGGCCGGAGTGATGATGGCTGATTATTTCTGAAGTGCCGCCGACATCAGTAGCTACAATGGCCTGGCCGCAAGCGGCGGCTTCGAGAACGGAGGTGGGCAGGCCTTCATTAAGGCTGGGATTAATGATGATATGCGAAGCTTTGATTAGAGCGATAGTGTCATCGGGAGACAGGCGGCCTAAGAAATGGACGTGGTCTGACAGGTTTAGTTGATTGACCTGCTTTTTTAATCGGGCTTCCTGGTTACCGGAGCCGGCCAGTAAGAGGACGATGGGGCGTGATTTCAAGTCGGCGATGGCGGATATTA
>QIFI01000079.1 GCA_003229735.1 Candidatus Anderseniibacteriota bacterium
TATAAACATATTATTTTTACCCTCTCCCTAACCCTCTCCCTATCATATGCCCGCTAAAGCGGGCAGGGAGAGGGGATCCCCTCGACCTGTGGGCGGTTACGGTAACTAACATTGACTTCATCTCCAGAACTTCCTATACTTCTAAACTTGAATTGTAGGGATCAAATAGACCCGATATACTTACTAAACACAATGACTGACTCATCATCACCTATTCAACGCCCCTGGAATACGGTAGCCAGGGGAATTATAGAATTCGTTATTTTTTACGACAAGAAAGCTAAACATTTTGTTGGGGTTTGCCTTTCTTTTGACATTATTGAGGAAGGAAATAACCCGGAGAAACTTATGGAGAGCCTTACGGACGCGGCCAAACTCCACGTTGCAGTTGTCAAAAAAGAGAATTTACCCGAAGCGCTTCTGAATCGTTATGCCCCAAAGAAATATTGGGATAAATATTTACAGGTACAGGGAAGCACTGTTCTACAAACTTCGCTCAGCAGAAACCTTATTGCTAATTCCGTTACCTCAACCACTGTATCTCAATATCCAATTATTGACAGCAATGATCAGACAAAAGAACAGGTCCATGTTTAGCTATGGCCAGGGGACTAAAAAACTGGAACTACAAGAACGTAGTAAAATTCCTAAAAAATCACGGCTTCAAAAAACACCGAAGTCTAATTGGCTCTCATGAGATTTGGATTCACGAAAAAACCAAAGCACGGTTAATGTAAACCGCATCAGTGGTAGTAAAAGCTATCCTCCGCGAACCCTGGAAACAATGATTAGACAATCTAATTTAAGCAAGAAAGAATGGAGAGCGCGGTAAATAATACAAATGGCAAATTCTATAAACTCAACTTCCTCCCCAGGACTTTAGAGATTGATATATTTACAGTATCACCTGTCTTACCCCCATAGCCCTCACGTATTTAATCTAAACCGATATTGTGCTAGCGAGCCGCGAGATCCACCTCGCTTTAGCGAGGTTAGACGCCACCGCGAAATAACTTAGGTCTCTCATCTCGTTCAATATGCGCCAAGATACAACTTTTCCGACGCGCCTCAGCGCTAGTGCCGGCGCCCGGCGGATTAAGATAAATATGAGCTGTAGTATAACTACAGTGAGTGTTTATTGATTGAGGAAAAGTTGTAGATTGGTGCATAGGGGGCGAGAGATGATTAAGTTATTTTGCGGTGGTGACTCAGCTCGCGGGAAGTGAGCTATCGGTTTAGATTAAATACGTGAGGGCTCAAGTAAATCCCATTCACTGAAGTCCCCCTCTACGGCCATGTATCCCGCAAAAACAACGAATTGTATAACTCTTCCGGAATCGCGAACCCGTAAGTCAACGGGCTAAAAATCACAAACACTGCCGCCGTCAAACCAATCACCACAAAATACCAGGCCGCCTGATTCGACACTTCTTTTGGCTTAAATGCTCCTCTCTTATCCAACCACAATATCCCGAACATCAATGAAAAAATAAGCGGTATTAGATAATGATACAAAAACAGCACCCTCGGCACTCGGATTAACGGCCCATAAGCCATCACATACCCCACCAAAGGAATCCACAAAGCCTTTGAGGGCATTTGTAATTTAGTCATTTGGATTTGATTTAACGTTTGATTTTTGTCATTTGGATTTTCTAAACTACTCCATCTCCCTAGAACTCTAATCAACCATCGGATTGGACCAAATAAAACAGCTGTAATAAATAACATGCTTCCTCCCCACCACACCACTGGATTCCCCAGCAAATATATGCCGGCCCGCCATCCCGGCTCCGCCTTCCCTCCCCAGTAATACACCGGCACCTTCATCATCGGCCAGCTCCACCACTGGCTGGCATCCGGATGACTAGCCCCCAGACCGTAATTGGCCGACAGCATAATCTTGTGCATCGCCGCTGTCTCCTTATAAAAACTAACTATCAATGGACTCTCCCAGGTCGGTATTCGCCAGGCGTCCCCGCCCCCGGATTTATCCAACAGTGAAAAATGAATCGCCCAGCCCGCCGCGTACACCGCCAGCGCGCTCGCCGCCACCACCAATCCCATTAACGCGTATCTTTTCACCTCTCGCCACTTACCGCACTGCCACATTCTAACTATTATTATTACCCCGATCACCCCCAGAGCTGTAAGTCCCGTGAATTTAGTCCCCACCGCCAATCCCGCCAGTATCCCCGCCAACCCCAATATTATCCATCCCGCCCAAAAACCGGGCCTGGCCAATTTCCCTTCTTTTACCCCAGGCAGTAATCTTTTCTCCGCCGCCAGATAAGCGCTCAAACTGCCAAATATCCCCAACAGCAATAACCCATCCAACACCATTATCCTGGTTTGCACCGTCAACGCGTTATCAAACACCACCAGCAAACCAAGTAAAAATGCCGCTCCCTTACTCGCCCCCAATTGCCTCATCAATATATACAAAAGCGGCGCCAGCCCGGCCCCCCAAAGCGCCGGCCACAGCCTGAACCCCACCGGACTAATATCCCCATAGCTCTGCCCAATATTCTCAAAAACCAGCCCTCCCTGATATCCCCACAATTTTGTCATCCCGGCTATCAACAACTTGGCGTGCGGTGGATGAATATCAAAAAACCTCTCCCCGGTACAGCAATATGCCGTCACGAATTTCCCGAAATGCACCTCATCAAACACTACCTCTGACGGATACCCCAGCCACATCAAATGCGTCACCAAACTAATCCCCAGCAGAATCAACGCCAATCGATATTTTTTTACTATTTTCCCTAGACCAACATTACCCATCCCTCATCATGCGACACAATCGCCGCCCCCGCAATCTTACGAAGGTGGTGGATCATTGTCCAAAATCCATGCATTCAAACTATCTCCAGGTGCATAGTCGGCTTCTGAAGACGAGCTGACAATCGCCTCAAACGTCTCGGTTCCTTCATAGAAATCGTCATCAGTCACACTGCAATATCCGACTGGTCCATTTATTTGATTCATCGGCACATAAGCTGTTACGGCACAACTATAATCCGCTGAATCCGCCGTACCATCAACCGTATACCAGGTGATAGAAGATTCCGTATTAACCGTAGTACCACGACTCATAGAAGCATTATATTTACATTGCCCTGTAGCTTCTTTGCAATCCCATATGGCAAAAGTAATCTCCGGCTCATTATCATTTATTTGCACCACCCCCGGAATTAATTTAGGCATCAGATTAGTAGTATCTATCAAGGTTGGCAAAATTTTGAACTGCTCTATCAGCTGTTCATACACATTATCCCCGATTATATCCACTGTAAACACCCGGCTATCCGTCAATGTTGGAAGCGGCGGAAATACCGCCGGATCCAGATTCGGCACTAGATTTAAATTCGTGTAATCACTGCCCGCTATGGCCGTCCCGTCTTCAGTAACTACCGATGCCGTCAACCTGGTCGGCGCCAGCAATACGCCATCATTACTGCCAATGGTCGCCCCCAACCGCATCAACTCCAGATTAACCGTTTCTATCTGACCGGTATTCTTTTCTTCTACCGTTATCCCCGCCACTTGCAAAGTCACATCATCATTAAGAATTACAAAGTTCACCGGCGGCGGCGGGCTTACCCCTCCCGGATTATACTTGGCCCGGGAAATGCGCAGCACAAAAGTTTCATTTTCTTCTTCTATAGTGTCGCCATTGATTTCCACCGTTACTTGTTTCATTAGAGGCTCATCTGGCTCCCATATCAGCACCTTCCGGTTCGCCGCCACAACCGGCCCGCCTCTCCTGCCCCTCCGGCCCCGTCCCCCCACCACGTACCCAAAATCAAGATTAGACATCTTAGCCGTACCATCAATTAACTCCAGATTAGCCATCACCGTATCCACCGGCTGGCTGGCCAGCTTTATATCAAAAATAATTTGGGTCTTTACCCCGTCCCCGCCCTCCAATACTTCAATCGGTTCGGTCATATCCAAGGTCGCGTCCTCATTCTCAATCAATATCTCCATCCCGCCCGCGCCGCCCGCGCCGCCCGCGCCGCTGCAAACCGGATAAACCTGATCCGGCAATACTTCTTTTACCCGATAAGGCCGGCAGGCTTTGCCATAACCACCCCAGAACACGCCCACCGAAGGATTTGTATTGCCACTTTCCCGACCCGGACAATTCCCGCCATTCACCTGACATTCCTCATTACTGGTTGGACACCAGGCTCTGGTCGTGTTTATTGACGGCGCCGGACATGCCTCTGGTCGAATCATATCATTAGTACAACTGCCATCCAGAGCCCAGCCCCCCGACAAGCATTGCCGCCCCCGCATTTAGGTATCCAGCCCGAATCACACATCCAGATCAGGTAGTCGCTACCATCCCGGCAAGTCTGGGGACAACCCGCCGAATTACTGCATTCCCCCACACCTTGACATATATTAGGTATACTGCTGGCCGGTCCGGTGGCATCCTCGGCCGGAAAAGTCACCGCGTTAACTCCTCCACTGTAACACCATCCTTTCATGCACACTCCTCCAGCCCCACAGCCGCCCCCATCGCAGGCCTGGGTCGGACACTCTCCAATAGTCGAGCATATCCCGCCATTACTGCAAATCTCTCCCGACCGGCACTGATTATTAAAATCCTGAATTTCACCCGGATCATACCCTGGACATTTCCGGTTTACATTACAGTAACTGCCATCGTCTGGACACAGCAACCCGGGCACACAAACACTACTAAAATATGACCATGCGTCTTCCGGCGGCGCGTCACTAATACACAGTCCAGTGGTGGAATCACAGCTGGTCCCCGCGCCGCATGCCCCGCAGGGCGACGGCCAGGATTGCTCGGCTATGTAAGTCGAAGCTGTTGATGTCCTCTCCGCTCCTCCCGGAGCCGTCCATCTGGCCGTGGAAGTCACCTGCGTTAAGGGTCCGGAAGCGAATCCGCTGGTAGGCGGCCCTTGCTCGGTAGTAACTTCATAAGTCTGCCCATTGATATCAACTGTTTGGGTGCCAATTATATCCAGACTCTCTATATCCTCATATCTCGAAGATCTGACCTTTTCAATATTCTCCGTCACTATTCCCAGCGCCACCGTCTGCCGTTCACTTTCAATCAATATTCTAGTTGATAACATAGCCAGACCCGTAATGGCAACTACCAGGAATACTACTATGACTATAGCTACCAGGACTTCGATTAGAGATTGGCCTTGTTGTTTATTATTACTATTCTCCATCATGTTATTGTCTTAAAAACACTTCCGTCTTAACCGTCGCCTCATCCGGAAGCTGGTCCTCATCCGTATCCACCACCAGGGTAATGGTCACTCGGGCCAGCGGACCGGATGTGGGCGTAGTATTAAGACGCAATGCTTTGGGCCCGCCAATTGAATAATAATCAAACATATTCACTACCGGAGTCTGATACAAATTTTGAATCCCCCGGGCCACCACCTGGGCCCCCCCGCCGCTCTCTTGCCTCATCAATTTATCTTCCACCAGCCAGTATCTCACCCCGCCCGCCGTAATACTATTCCATCCTTTCTCACTGACACCCCCTTTTCTAATCAGATCGCTCATCCGCTCTATCTGTATTAAAGCCGTGGTGGTAATCCGCCCCTGCTCAAATTGAAACTTGGGCAATTCATATACTCTGGCTACAAACAATATCACCACCCACATCACCACTATTAATATTGATGCCGCCGCCAGGACTTCAATAATAGTAATTCCTCTATTGCTTCCCTGGATCATATCTCCGCCACGCTATAATTATCAAATCGTCCATTTGGGTTACAATTGCCTTGCCCACCAAGCCAACTCGGCACCACCACCCCTAAACCCATGCCGGCACTGCCGGTTCCCGTAATCTCACCAGCCGTATTATCAACATAACGGGAAAACTCCACCCCGTTCACCATTACATAAATTATGGTGCCGCCCCCCTCCGCGTCGTCAACTCTTAATGACACCACCGAACCATCCGCCACAGTTTCATTAAAACTAGTCAATGCCGTATATCCGCCGCTCCCATCCCGCCTGTACAGCGTCCCGCCACTGCCGCTCCACTCCACCAGATACATGCTTCCATCATTTTGAATCCTGGCCCATAAAGAACCGGTCATACTCCCATCCACTTGAGTCATCGACACCGCGTAATTGGCTGAACCTAAAGGTGCCACTGCTTCATAAAACACACCTGTGTCACTATTAGCACAAATCATCCCTGCTTCTCCCTGATCACAATCAAGTGGAGCCACCGGGAAAGCACTCCCGTTATCAAAAAGCCTATTCCACCCAACACCTATTTGAGGATCGCTCCCGTCCACTGCCGTACTGCCTTGACACACAAACGAATCAACAAACGACAGGGGGCCTACAATATAAGCCGCCTCCGGCCGCAACGGACACTCGCCCTCAATATTCTGATGACCTACACCACTGATATTAAATTTGGGCCCGCCCAATATCCCAAAATACCCGGTTACCACCCCGGATACCTTCCGACACTGATTCCCATACCATCCCGTCGACACCACGCTCACCGACAGCCCCCCTCCCCCCATTTGCAGATTAAAAATTCCCTCATCCACCGGCTGGGCAATAGTGGCTCCGTTCAACGCATAGGTAGTGACTGTCTTACTATTCAATAAAGCCGCCACAAAATCTAGGCCCGCTTCCGCCGTTTGCAAAGCCCGCTCTTCCGACTTTTGATCTATGGTTGTTTTATACGTCAGATTGGCGAATTTTGCCCAGGCCGCCGCCACCACCATCGATATCAACAACAGCACCAGCACGAATACCAATATGCTTCCTCGACTCCCATACTTCATGCTTATATTATACCCTATAATCACCCCCACTTCATCCGGCACTTGAATTAATAAAAAAATCTCGAGCTTCCAGCTCGAGATGCATCCAAATATACTCTCTTGCTAAAGATACAATCACGAAACCCACAACGGCTGTAGCATATAGCCATACAGCCAGTTAACTTCCTGCGACAACGCTTCATCAAGAGACATTTGAGCCAGTCTCCACAACACATTTGAAGTAGTATTAGGATTGTCTCCCAAATGAAGACGATCATTAAAATAGCCATAACCATCTTCATCAGAAAATTGCCGATCTTTATTCTGCCGCCACTCCGGCAACTGCCTGGAGTAAAGTTTAGAGAATACATCCGCTGAACCAGTCCAATCCACTCCCTTCATCTCCACCGATAATACTCGATCATACACATCCGCCAAAGTGCCCCCGTAGTCGCCGCTTATTATGCGCCCGGCATTCACCATCAAACCTGTAACCAACCCATTGCCCGTAGCTTCAAAAATAAAAGTGCCGTCATTTATTCCCTCGGACGCCGTGTCATTGGTCATAACATCAAAAGCCCGCAGCCATTCTTCCATATAAATATCCCAGTTTGTTCCATCAAGATAGAATTCAATATGATTTTCCGTATTTTCTGCTCTGCCATTCAAACCTATTTCATCTAGATCATACCAGGTTACAACCAACCCCACCACAATCTCCACTCGGAAATCTATATCAGTGCCTGACAACCATACCGCTAAAGATCCATCTTCATTACTCTGAAATGTATCAACTAAACCTGGCTCCATGGAGCCAGGATAATAGTTGCGCATGATTGCCTTGCCGTCCACAAAAACAGATAAGTCATCAACATTTTCTCCCTTAACATCCACCCGGGTCCGGGAAATTTGCAGTTCAGATGTCACGTTGTTTCCCGCGTCAGACTTAACTAACTTTGCTACTCGAACCAGAGATTCAACTGTAACCTCTGTATTCACGACGTTTCCCTCAATCTCCACATCCACCTTTGCCTGTCGTGCGCCTCCAGTATCTATAACCACCCATTTATTTAACCCATATACCACGTCCACAGATCCATTATAGAATTGACTGCTACTATACTGATCACTTTCGTCATATTCCACAGTAACTAAACTATCTTGAATCAGAGAATCAAAGTTGCCCCACACATCTCCCGCCAATAAATCCCTTCTCTCCAGGGGCTCCATGCCATTAAGTCGCCATGTAAACATAACTGTCTCCTTTGCGAAAAAATGACAAATCGGCACAAATTTTCAAACAACATGACCAAGCTAATACCAGCTGGTCAATCTCAATTTCTACTGTATATATCTACTTTTGTCAATACTAAGATTGTCAATAACGTCTGACACAAATTTATATCAATTCTACTCCCCCAGATTTGTCTTCAAATTCCTGATCTGCACCTGTGACCTCACTTCTATCGGCGGCGGATCCACCGCCGGGTCCGCGTCCACCATGATATAAAACTGTACATATTTTACTTCCGTCAGATCCGCCGCTGTCAGCGGCGTTTGATTTACCGGATAGTCCCCCGCGTAATAAGTAAAAATGTCAGTCGCCCCATTCACCACGTTACCCGCCACCACCGTCACCGCTTCCACGCCCGTGTCATAAACAATTGGATTTCCGGACGGCTGAATAACTCCTCTTCTTAACTCCGTACCCACCAGTTCATAGCTGACCCGCTCCGTCGCCGCGTCACTATCCACATTGGCGTACCACACCATCCTCTGCGGCGACATTTCCACTATCGGATACGCTCCGGCATCAGACACTCTGGCTTTCCGAATCTGCTTGGCAATTCTTTTTAATTGTATTCTGGCCGTTTCCGTTGATCTGGCCTGCAGAAAAGTCACTTTGGAAATCGGATTGGCAATCACCAAAAACCTCACCAGTATAGTCATCACCACCGACACAATCCCCAATACTACCACAACTTCAATCACCGTCATCCCCGCCATGCCTCGTCTGCCTCTGCTGGTCATACTAAATGATTACTTAACTAGCCACCATCGTCACGGTGCTAAAAGAAGTCCCTGACACAGTTGCTGAAGTAGTCTGCGCCACATAGCCCGTCGCTGACAAATCCAATGTATAATCGGCATTACCTGGCAATCCCGCGAACAGCACTTGCCCATCCGCTCTGGTGGTTATAGTTTCACCATACGCGCCGAGAGTCAACTTAACACTGACATCTTCTAAAACTACCCCATTGACATCCATAACCGTCACCAGCAGGGAACTGTTCGTATGATCAACCACCAGCACCTCCATATTTAAATTATCATTCGGGTTCAAGGTTAAGGGCAGCGGCAAACTGGTTGATCTGATATCATATCCCTCCACCGCCCCGTCTATAATTAATGAATAATTATCCCACACTAAATTCTGATGATCATATTGCCCATTCACATCAGTCGTCACGTCCTCATCCACCCGATACACCGGATTAGTCCCGTCATCCCCGATCGTCTTGGTGCCCCGTAGATTATAATTTACTCCGGCCAAAGTTTCTCCTATTCCCCCCAGCCAGGCCGTGTCAAAACTTTGCGCTACGCTGTTATTCCACGCCCCAATATTACCGCCCACGCTATCTCCAGCCGGTGAAGCCGCTTCGTCCACCCCCCAATAACCCATCAGCCCCGTCGTAGTACCCAGACCGCCATTAGCCAAAGTTTGAATCTCTCC